>NZ_JBOZCJ010000055.1:0-612 GCF_051265215.1 Actinotignum stranguriae | reverse complement strand
GTGGAACGAGAACTAATCTCGAAGCAGGCTTCCCGCTTAGATGCTTTCAGCGGTTATCCCTCCCGAACGTGGCCAACCAGCAATGCCCCTGGCGGAACAACTGGCACACTAGAGGTTCGTCCGTCCCGGTCCTCTCGTACTAGGAACAGCCCTTCTCAATTCTCAAACGCGCGCAGCGGATAGGGACCGAACTGTCTCACGACGTTCTGAACCCAGCTCGCGTACCGCTTTAATGGGCGAACAGCCCAACCCTTGGGACCTACTCCAGCCCCAGGATGCGACGAGCCGACATCGAGGTGCCAAACCATGCCGTCGATATGAACTCTTGGGCAGGATCAGCCTGTTATCCCCGGGGTACCTTTTATCCGTTGAGCGACGGCGCTTCCACAAGCCACCGCCGGATCACTAGTTCCTACTTTCGTACCTGCTCGACATGTCTGTCTCACAGTCAAGCTTCCTTCTACACTTACACTCACCACCTGATGACCAACCAGGCTGAGGAAACCTTTGAGCGCCTCCGTTACCCTTTAGGAGGCAACCGCCCCAGTTAAACTACCCACCAGGCACTGTCCTTAGCCCGGATCACGGACCAAAGTTAGACATGCAATACGA
>NZ_JBOZCJ010000054.1:0-621 GCF_051265215.1 Actinotignum stranguriae | reverse complement strand
TGCCGCGGTTTCGGCGGTGTACTTCAGCCCCGCTACATTGTCGGCGCTCAATCACTTGACCAGTGAGCTATTACGCACTCTTTCAAGGATGGCTGCTTCTAAGCCAACCTCCTGGTTGTCACAGCAACTAAACATCCTTTCCCACTTAGCACACACTTAGGGGCCTTAACCGGCGATCTGGGCTGTTTCCCTCTCGACTATGAAGCTTATCCCCCACAGTCTCACTGCCACGCTCAACTTCATGGTATTCGGAGTTTGGCTGACGTCAGTAACCAAATAAGGCCCATCAGCCAACCAGTAGCTCTACCCCCACAAAGAACCACGCAACGCTGCACCTAAATGCATTTCGGGGAGAACCAGCTATCACGGAGTTTGATTGGCCTTTCACCCCTACCCACAACTCATCCCCCAGGTTTTCAACCCTGGTGGGTTCGGGCCTCCACACGCTCTTACACGTGCTTCACCCTGGCCATGGGTAGATCACCCCGCTTCGGGTCTAGAACATGCAACTAAAAACGCCCTCTTCAGACTCGCTTTCGCTACGACTACCCCACACGGGTTAACCTCGCCACACATCCTAACTCGCAGGCTCATTCTTCAATAGGCACGCCATCACCACCA
>NZ_JBOZCJ010000053.1:0-650 GCF_051265215.1 Actinotignum stranguriae | reverse complement strand
AAGTGGGATTCGGGTAAACGTCAGTGGGTTCTCGATACCGCGAAGGCGTCGAAGCGGACTGAGAATCGTCAGCGTGACATGAACGATAACGAGCATCGGGCATGTACGCCGCAGCCACCGGTCCAGGTGACCGCGACGAATTGGGTTGACGGTGCCAAGGACTGTAATGCTCGGAAAGTCACGCAGTCCAGGACGGTGACGACGACTCCGTATAAGTGGGATTCGGGTAAACGTCAGTGGGTTCTCGACACCGCGAAGGCATCAAAGCGGACCGAGAATCGTCAGCGTGACATGAACGATAACGAGCATCGTGCATGTACGCCGCAGCCGAATCCGCAGGTGACTGCGACGAATTGGGTTGATGGTGCGAAGGATTGTAATACTCGCAAGGTTTCGCAGTCGCGGACTGTGACGACGACTCCGTATAAGTGGGATTCTTCCGCGCGTAACTGGGTGCTTGATACCGCGAAGGCGTCGACAAAGAACGAGTCGCGTGAGCGGGATATGAATGATGGTGAGCATCGGGCATGTACGCCGCAGCCACCGGTCCAGGTGACCGCGACGAATTGGGTTGATGGTGCGAAGGATTGTAATGCTCGGAAGGTTTCGCAGTCGCGGACTGTGACGACGACTCCGTATAAGTGGGATTC
>NZ_JBOZCJ010000052.1:0-713 GCF_051265215.1 Actinotignum stranguriae | reverse complement strand
TGGCTTGCCTGCGCCGCCCTCGCAATGGCGGGTACCGTGGCCGCCCGGGCACAACCAACCGCTAACTCCCCCGCCACCCACTACAGGATTCAGAACCATCTACCAGTCAATCGGGGTACAGGTAGCATGGGTAGGCGCACGAAGTAGTTCTTCCGCCGAGGCCCTCCAGTTCCCATCGAAATAACGCGAAACGACGCTGGCCCTCAATCTATCGCTCCGAGAATAAAGCGTCTCCCCACGCACCGCAATCGTCATCAATTCATACGTCTGCTGTTGCGCATATACGCCAACATGAGCCTGGTTGAAGTTGCATTTCTTGTAGCCACCCACCTGGATAGCACTGGCTGATGGCATAAACGCCACGATTGATAGCAGTGTTGCCGCGAATGCAGCACCTACTTTTCGGATAGTCTTCATGATCTGCCTCCTGTTCATCGTTGAACGGTTGGGACTTGTGACCCCTGACGACGCTCGGATGAGCACCGTTAAGGCTACGCTAAAGGACGCGTTAATGATCTGTCAATACCTTGACACCACTTAATTTCGGCAACCACATCGAGTGCACCGGCATCGCATTTAACGGCATACCTGTCGCAATATCTCGCTCAGGGCGTCACCGCTATCGCGCTTCACAGAAAAGAACGTCCGGGGTGTGCCGCTATGGCAGATTTCGCGGCCGGGCGGGTCCCGGTGCTCGTCTCCACCACCGTTAT
>NZ_JBOZCJ010000051.1:0-781 GCF_051265215.1 Actinotignum stranguriae | reverse complement strand
TGTGAAGGGGGATGGGCTCGCGGCCTATCAGCTTGTTGGTGGGGTGATGGCCTACCAAGGCGGTGACGGGTAGCCGGCCTGAGAGGGTGACCGGCCACATTGGGACTGAGATACGGCCCAGACTCCTACGGGAGGCAGCAGTGGGGGATATTGCACAATGGGCGAAAGCCTGATGCAGCGACGCCGCGTGGGGGATGAAGGCTTTCGGGTTGTAAACCTCTTTCGCTATCGAACAAGGCTCATTTTTTTGGTGGGTTGAGGGTAGGTGGAGAAGAAGCGCCGGCTAACTACGTGCCAGCAGCCGCGGTAATACGTAGGGCGCGAGCGTTGTCCGGAATTATTGGGCGTAAAGGGCTTGTAGGCGGCTTGTTGCGCCTGCTGTGAAAACGCGGGGCTTAACTTCGCGCGTGCAGTGGGTACGGGCAGGCTTGAGTGTGGTAGGGGTGACTGGAATTCCAGGTGTAGCGGTGGAATGCGCAGATATCTGGAGGAACACCGATGGCGAAGGCAGGTCACTGGGCCATTACTGACGCTGAGGAGCGAAAGCATGGGTAGCGAACAGGATTAGATACCCTGGTAGTCCATGCTGTAAACGTTGGGAACTAGGTGTGGGGGGCCTTTCCAGGTTTTCTGCGCCGTAGCTAACGCATTAAGTTCCCCGCCTGGGGAGTACGGCCGCAAGGCTAAAACTCAAAGGAATTGACGGGGGCCCGCACAAGCGGCGGAGCATGCGGATTAATTCGATGCAACGCGAAGAACCTTACCAAGGCTTGACATACAC
>NZ_JBOZCJ010000050.1:0-1202 GCF_051265215.1 Actinotignum stranguriae | reverse complement strand
AATGGTGGGTCTTATATCCGGGGTTTGCCCTGCCATAGCAACGAAAAGTCAGCCTTATTGAGCTCGAGTACCTCAATAAGCTTGCTTCCTTGACACCCGCGGTGGAATGTGCAGGGAGTGAAGAAACTCAATCCCCGCGCCCGACACTGCCCTATCTGCTCAAACCCTTCAAAGAAGAAAGGCTTCACAAAACAAGGCCGTCAGCGTTGGTATTGCAAGGAATGTAAATACAGCTTCACCGCGACCGATGACCGACAAAAACACGCCCAAGAATTCGCTGAATTCCTCACCTACCTCACCACAACCACACCCCGACGCCTGGGCGCCCGCGACACCCGAACCTGGGACCGCACGCATGCCTGGTGCTGGCAAACCCGCCCCATCTGGACGCCTACCGGGCAGGTCTACGACCAGGTTTTCATCGACGGGACCTATATCGCCTACAACTGGTGCGTACTGATCGCTTACACGCGAGAAGGCGTGATCGCCTACCAGCTATGTGACCGTGAATCCAAAGCCGCCTACCTCGCCCTCTTACGCCGTCTGCCTGCCCCTATCGTTGCTACCACCGACGGGGCACCAGGAGCACTGGCAGCGATCAAGCAGGAATGGCCCACCACACGCATCCAACGCTGCCTGGTACACGTACAACGTAATATCCGCCAAGTCACCACCACCCGCCCGCAAACCCAAGCCCATAAGGCCTTATACAAGCTCGCCCTCGACCTAACCAAAATAACTACCCGCGAGGGTGCTATTACCTGGCAAAACTCGCTGCACGCTTTCCACGAGCTTTACGATCAATGGCTGGCAGAGAAGACTTATCGGGAGGAAACCCGCCTTGAGAATATTCCTTCTTTCGCGCGGAAAAACAAGAAATGGTGGTACACCCATCACCCCACTCGCCGTATCGTGGGTGCCCTTGACCGCTACGTCAAACAAGGCGTGCTCTTCACGTTCCTTGATCCAACCCTGGACGTGTCAACCAGTCTTGAGTCGACGACGAACCGTCTAGAAGGAGGAGTGAACGCGCCGTTGAAAGAGTTCTTACACTCCCATCGTGGCTGGTCCCAGCCCCACCTGCTGACCGCGCTTGATTATTGGCTTTATTCCAGGTCGATCAACACTCAACCGATGTCTGATTTCGCTTCTAACAAGGTCCAGACACGGAAGAAACCCGTTAGCGCGCCCAGCGATAAGCC
>NZ_JBOZCJ010000049.1:0-1217 GCF_051265215.1 Actinotignum stranguriae | reverse complement strand
AAATGTGTTGGTTACGGTTTAGTAGGTTTGGTTCCATTTAGCCCCGTTGTGTAGATCGGTCCACTCGATACCCGTGCCCCACATCTCGGTCTCGGCCTGTGCTTGGCGACGCTCGCGTGCCCGGGCGAAAAGGGCTGCGATCTGGTCATCACTGACCGTGCGATGCAAGACTTGCCCGGCACTGCCCGGATTCTCGGTATGCCGCTGGCACCACCACAACACGGCCTTGATCTGGTGGAGCAAGCTCATGCCCCTATGCCGGCGCAGCATCGCCCGCAACTGGGAGTTAATCTTTCCCTCGATCAGATTCGACGTGGCGGGAATCGGGTCGTCTTCCACGACCAACGCGGGTTCCAGGTAGGTGAATAATGTCTGGTTACGTACCAGCGTGTTCAGCGAGTTACGGGCCTTAATCAGGCGTGCGTGTGTGTCCACGATCCTTCCATCATGCAGCCGGGTTTTCTCCGCTAGCAGCGCTTTCCAGGCCTGGTTCCATGCCGCTAGGCGCCCGACCCAGTCCACTGCTTCCTCGCGCGTAGCCACGCCTAGGAGATCTTTGGCAAGGCCGTAGAGCTCGACGCCGGCCTGGGTGCGTGCCCGGGTGGTGGTGTGGCGTTTGACGGCGCAGAAAGCATGGTACGTGCAGCGTTGGATACGTGTGGTCGGCCAGGCGTGCTTGACGGCGCTGGCGATCCCGCTTCCCCCGTCGCAGACCACCACATCCGGGGGTGCGATACGGGAGAAGAGGGCTATCCAGGCCGCGGTGGTCTCGCTTCTGGCCACGTACCAGCCCAGCACGTGTGTTTTCGTGCAGGCGATCAACACGGCCAGGCGGTGGGCTAGGTAGATCCCGTCAACGAAGACCACGTGATGGTGTTCGCTGACGGTGGTGTAGACCGGCCAGAGACTCCAAAGCGGGGCGAAACGGCGGCGCAGAGACCGTCCCTGGCCGGGGTGGTGGCGGTAGGTGTATTCGCCTAGTAGGTAATCCCAGAAGGCCGTGAGGTCGCGTGCTGTGGTGGTGTTGCGTCTAGTTTGGGTGGTCTTGCATTGCGGGCAGCGATACCTGGGTTTCCCGGCCGTGGTTGTTCCCCATTTTTGGGTGGGCTTGGCGCATGTTTTGCATTTCGGATTCGGCATTTACTTATTTAAGCCGAGTCGGAGGGCTAGTTTGTGGTGGTGTAGTGCGGGAAAGTCGGGGTTAAACCAACACGTTT
>NZ_JBOZCJ010000048.1:0-1305 GCF_051265215.1 Actinotignum stranguriae | reverse complement strand
TGCGTAATAGCTCACTGGTCAAGTGATTGAGCGCCGACAATGTAGCGGGGCTGAAGTACACCGCCGAAACCGCGGCAAACAGTATTTTGTTGTTTGGGTAGGGGAGCGTCCTGCGTGAGGTGAAGCCGTGGCGTGAGCTTTGGTGGATTGCGTGGGAGTGAGAATGCAGGCATGAGTAACGTTTGGAAGGTGAGAATCCTTCCCGCCGTATGACTAAGGGTTCCAGGGCTAGGTTCGTCCTCTCTGGGTTAGTCGGGTCCTAAGGCGAGGCCGACAGGCGTAGTCGATGGGTGACCAGTTCTTATTCTGGTACCGGTTTTATTGCGTCCAGTGTCTTCTGCGTTGATGCTAACCATCCCGCTCTTGCCTTGTAGCGAATGCAGGTTTTTCTTGTGTTTGTGTTTGGTGTGGGTGGCGTGGGGTCCTAAGTGTGGGAGGCAAGCGTGTTAACAGGTGTGACGCAGGGAGGTAGCTTCGCGTGCCTAATGGCTTGGCGCGTTTAAGGGTGTGGCCTGTCTTCTTGGTAAATCCGGGGGACATATAGGGTGAGGCCTGATGGTGACCACTTTTTTGTGGGAAGTAGAGTGATCCTGTACTGCCGAGAAAAGCATCGACGTGAGTGGTAAGACCGCCCGTACCCGAAACCGACACTGGTAGTTGGGTAGAGCATACTAAGGCGTGCGAGTGAATCGTGGTTAAGGAACTCGGCAAAATGCCCCCGTAACTTTGGGAGAAGGGGGGCCCACTCTTTACCCGCCCCTTGTCTGGGCGTGTGTGGGGGGTTGGGTCGCAGAGTCTAGGGAGAAGCGACTGTTTATCAAAAACACAGGTCCGTGCGAAGCTGTAAGGCGATGTATACGGACTGACGCCTGCCCGGTGCTGGAAGGTTAAGCGGACTGGTTAGCCCTTTTTTTGGGGGGCGAGGCTGGGAAGTTAAGCCCCAGTAAACGGCGGTGGTAACTATAACCATCCTAAGGTAGCGAAATTCCTTGTCGGGTAAGTTCCGACCTGCACGAATGGCGTAACGACTTCTCTACTGTCTCGACCACGAGCTCGGTGAAATTGCATTACGAGTAAAGATGCTCGTTTCGCGCAGCAGGACGGAAAGACCCCGGGACCTTTACTATAGCTTGGTATTGGTGTTCGGTACGGTTTGTGTAGGATAGGTGGGAGACTGTGATGCATTGACGCTAGTTGGTGTGGAGTCGTTGTTGAAATACCACTCTGATCGTATTGCATGTCTAACTTTGGTCCGTGATCCGGGCTAAGGACAGTGCCTGGTGGGTAGTTTAACTGGGGCGGTTG
>NZ_JBOZCJ010000047.1:0-1428 GCF_051265215.1 Actinotignum stranguriae | reverse complement strand
ACGCGCTGTGAGACTTGTGTGTAGCTGATCTGGGATCGGCTGGCAGGATAGATCATAGCCACGGTGGCGTGCCCCGCTTACGCGCTGACCTGCCCGCACCAGGCCTAAACAGCCTGGAAAACACGCGGGAGTGTCTTGGAAGTGACATGGCCGCCACCATGGCTATGGCCTGTCCCGGCCGGTTCATACTGGCCTGATTAGAAGCACGTCCACCAAGAGTGTGACTCTCCACAGTGATGCCGATGAACCAACCCTGAAAAGGAAAACGAACTCCCGCCAGGGCGCCGGGACAGACACCCGATAGACACAACCAAGAAAGGGCTGTATCCACATGGCAATTGTCGCACACCACTACACATACGTCATCGGGGTGGACACCCACGCGAAAAAACACGTGTTCTCCATCCTGGAATGCCCCACCGGCATCGAGGTCATCAACCAGGCCTTCGCGAACACCACGCCCGGGCATACCCGAGCCGCCACCTGGATCACGAAACACGCCACTAAGGACACCGCTAATGTGCTTATCGTGGTGGAAGGCACTGCCTCGTATGGGGCCACCCTCACCCGTTTCCTTCAAGGCAAGGGCTATACCGTGGTGGAAGCACCCCGCCCGGACGGGAAGGGCCGCTACCAACCTAAAACCGATAAGATCGATGCCTACCACATCGCCTGGCGGGCCTTGAAACTCGAGGAAAACGCCCTGACCATCCCCAGGCAAGGCACAGAGCGTGAAGCCTTACGTATCCTCATGGCAAGCCGGCGCCAACTCACACGCACGAAAACCGCGCAAATAAACGCCCTAACCGCACTCGTGCGGACAATCGATGTGGGGGTGGATGCCCGCCGGCCTCTCACTACCGCCCAGATTAGCGGCCTGGCTAGGTTAGAGAATGTTCCTGGTGAGGATATCCAGATGGTGATCGCTAAGCAAGAAGCCCGGCGTTGGGCTCAAAGTATCCTCGACCTTGGAAAGTGTCTGGAGGAGAATTTGGGGCAGATCAAGATGATTGTCCAGCTAGTGGCCCCGCTTTTACTTGATTTACCGGGAATAGGGCCTTTTGCTGCCGGGCAGATCATTGTCTCGTTTTCCCATGCTGGGCGTGTTCGTAGTGAGGCGGCTTTCGCTTCCCTAGCGGGTGTGTGTCCGATTCCGGCGTGTTCGGGTAACACGGTACGTTATCGGCTTAGTCGGGGTGGGGATCGGGCGTTGAATTATGCTTTACATATGGCGGTGTTAGTGCGTATGAGGTCGGATGAGGAAACCCGGGCGTATGTGGAAAAGCGCCTTGGTGAGGGGAAAACGAAACGCGAGGTTATACGTGTGCTTAAACGCTACCTGGCCCGGCGGGTGTATCGCCTCTTGACCAGGCATATGCGTGCCGAGGAAACCGTACTTGCCTCTTGACAACATATAGAAGCGTCACT
>NZ_JBOZCJ010000046.1:0-1447 GCF_051265215.1 Actinotignum stranguriae | reverse complement strand
GAGCTTGTCAAGTTTTTTGTGTAAATGGTTTTGTTTAGTTGGTTGGGAACCGGTCTGGGTAGTGCAGGGATAACTCGCCTAATACTTTCTGCCAGCCCTGCACGCCTTGCCCTTCGATAAGCCGGCCAGGTCCTTTACGCGCACTACCCTTGGGTCGTACAGCATCCCTAGCTCGCTGCCTGGCACGTTTATCCTCGATATTCATGATGGCTAGCCACATGAGTTTGACCGCTGCCCCATCAGAAGGGAAATGCCCACGGTTCTTAATAATTTTACGTAGCTGGTAATTCAACGACTCAATACTATTCGTCGTATAGATCGCTTTACGAGTAGCCGGACCGAAAGCCAAGAACGGAATAAACCGGTCCCAAGCCCGCTGCCAGGCCGCTACCGCCGCCGGGTATTTACGCCCCCACTCTCCTTCTTTAAACGCCTCCAAAGCACCTAGCGCGCCTTCCTCGTTAGGTGCCGTATAGATAGGCTTGAGGGCTGCTGCCACGGCTTTACGGTCTTGATAGGACACAAACCGCATCGAGGCACGGATCAAGTGGACCACACACGTTTGAATGATTGCCCTTGGCCAGGTAGCCGTGATCGCTTCAGGGAAACCAGCCAGCCCGTCACAAGCCACGATTAACACGTCTTGAACACCACGATTGGCTAGCTCAGCGCAAACACCAGCCCAGAACTTCGCGCCCTCATGTGCTTGCACCCAGATCCCTAGTACGTGTTTGATACCATCACAATCCACGCCGATAGCGATATGAGCAGCCCGGGAGGCAACCCGGTTATGGTCTTTGATTTTCACGTGGATAGCATCCAGGAACAGCACTGGATAAAACGCTTCTAACGGGCGGGTCTGCCAGGCAATGACTTCCTCTTGAACAGCCTCGGTAATATTCGAGATCGTCTCATGGGATATTTGGGTACCGATAGTAGCTTCTAGGTGGTGTTGGATTTCCCGGATCGTCATGCCCCCGGCATACAGGGAGATAATCATGTCATCCAGGCCACCCATCCGGCGCTGGCCGGGAGGAACTAGGCGTGATGTGAAGGTTCCAGCCCGATCTCTGGGCTGGTCTATCCTTACCGGTCCTACCTGGGTTTGAAGTGTTTTAGGTGACGTGCCGTTACGTGAATTCCCGCTACCATGCCCGGCCCGGTCATGTTTTTCATACCCGAGATGATCTGTTAGTTCGGCTTGCATACCTCTCTCAAGGACAGCCTTGATTAATTCTGGTAGAAACCCGTTTTCGCCAGTTAAACCGATACCACGTTCGCTAGAAGACTCTACTAAACGGTCGAGTAGATCGTCGTCAATAAATTCCCGGCGTAAAGCACGAGCGGGAGATTCTGGGCCAGTAGCACGAGCATCCGTCATAGTCATAGTTAATCCTCAATTTCTTAGTCAAATCAAGCATTTACACAAACCATTTGACACCCTCGT
>NZ_JBOZCJ010000045.1:0-1484 GCF_051265215.1 Actinotignum stranguriae | reverse complement strand
GGGGGTGCGGACGGTTTCCTAGAGATTTTTAAGGAGAACGTTCAATGAGTAAGCGTACGTATACGAGCGAGCAGATCCGTAAAGCCCTCACCACCTACCAACGCACGCAATCGGTAACCGCCACGGTCCGTAAACTCGGCTACCCCGGACGAGACACGCTCTACAAATGGATCAGGAATAACAACGAGAAACCAGACCAGAGAAAACCAAAGAAACACGCCCCTAACCAGAAAATACCGGCGGACGTGAAAGTGGCTGCCTGCAAGCGATTCCGCAGCGGGGAAAACTCTTACGCCATCGCCCAGGATCTGGGAATCGTGAACTGCACAAACATCTATGCTTGGGTTAAAAAGTGGGATGCGGAAGGCAGTCTAGGACTCATGAACGAGAAAGAACGCGACCAGATCAAAGCGAAAACCCTCCACCAGTTGGAAGCCCAACTACCCCAAGACCCGCAAGAATTACGTGCTCTAGCAGCCGAACTCATCGTGCGTGAACGCGTCTTGAAAGCCCAGCTCGAGCTAGCAAAAAAAGAAGAAGCCCGCGTAAGCGGGCCTAGTGAAACGGTAGAGAAAACACAGGTAGCTAACCAGCTACGCTCTACCACACCCCTGGCGGCGGTCTTAGACGTCCTGGGCTTGCCGGCAAGCTCGTACTATTACACCGCTAAACGCCTAGAGCGGCCTGACAAGCATGCTCGCTTGCGTGAGTTGATCGCCCAGATCGCGCGTGAGGGCTTGTATACGTATGGGTATCGGCGTATCCATTTAGCGCTTAGAAAGCTTGGGTATGTGGTCTCGGAGAAAATCATCCAGCGCTTGATGCACGAAGAGGAAATCCCGGTCAGGTATGCCAAAGCACGCCGGAAGTACTCCAGTTACGGCGGGGAGATCAGCCCCGCGCCGGAAAACCTGGTCAAGCGTGACTTCCACGCTGATGAGCCAGGACGGCTTTGGCTCACCGATATCAGCGAGTTCCACGCAGCTAACGGCAAGGTTTATCTTTCCCCGATTATTGACTGTTATGACGGGAAAGTCGTGGCCTATACGAGGGGATTACACCCAACCTCAGTGTTGGCTGATTCCTCCCTTGAAAACGCACTGGCAACCCTCCCGCACCAGCGCCTAAGCCAGCTACAAGCCGGCGAACCTGAGCACCCACTCGTGATTCATTCGGATCGGGGAGTCCACTACCGGTCTGTGTCCTGGATTGAGCTTACGCGGCGTTACGGGTTGACGCGGTCGATGTCGAAGAAGGGGTGTAGTCCGGATAACTCGGCTTGTGAGGGATTTTTCGGGCGGATGAAAACCGAGATCTATCACGGGAAGAAGTGGGCTACAACTGATGAGTTATGCGAGGCGATAGACGAGTATATGCTCTTCTATAACCAGAAACGTATTACCTTGAAGTTCGATGGTTTAACAATTATGGAACAGCGTCAAGCGGTTTTAAGCAATAATGTCCAATAAACAGTCCGCAGCCCC
>NZ_JBOZCJ010000044.1:0-1673 GCF_051265215.1 Actinotignum stranguriae | reverse complement strand
ACTACCCCACACGGGTTAACCTCGCCACACATCCTAACTCGCAGGCTCATTCTTCAATAGGCACGCCATCACCACCATTCAAATGTGGCTCTGACAGTTTGTAGGCGCCTGGTTTCAGGCACTATTTCACTCCCCTCCCGGGGTACTTTTCACCATTCCCTCACGGTACTATTCCACTATCGGTCACGACGGGTATTTAGCCTTACCAAGTGGTCTTGGCAGATTCACACGAGATTCCACGAGCCCCGTGCTACTCGGGCATGTCATCACGCAGTCAGAAACATTTCAGCTACCCGGCTATCACGGTCTACGGCAGGCCTTCCCAAACCCTTCACCTATACTCCTGATTTATCACTACGCCCCGTCCTGTCGGAAACGAGAAGACAACACCCCACAACACCCCATGTGCAACCCCCGACAAGTATCACACACACAAGGTTTAGGCTCCTTCGCTTTCGCTCGCCACTACTCACAAAATATCTTTTCCAGCAGGTACTAAGATGTTTCACTTCCCCACGTTCCCACCACCAACCTATCAATTCAGCTGGCAGCAACCCGGCATAACCCAGGCTAGGTTCCCCCATTCGGACACCCTCGGATCACCACTCGCTAGCCAATTCCCCGAGGCATATCGCAGGCTACAACGTCCTTCTTCGGCCCATACGCACCAAGGCATCCACCAAACGCCCTACAACACCAAAAAACAATAAACAAGAAACTCAAAACAAAAAATTGTCAATTACGCAAAATCACACAACAAACACACACGTGTTCGTCATAAAGATGCTCACGCTCACTATGCGACAACCAACCACCACACCAACACCACAACTAGAAAACAAGAACAAACCCTTGCTCCCTAGCCGTGGGTGGTATATCGGACAGTGTCCGAATGCCTAACAGCCCGTCTAACCAATACCATCACGCGAGTAACAATGAACAACCACCATCACTCACACGAACCCTTTTTACGTGTCCCAAACAAGAAACAAACACTAAAGAAACAAACCCGTGTGGCTCATTCCTATCCGTTTCTCGAAAATATCCTTAGAAAGGAGGTGATCCAGCCGCACCTTCCGGTACGGCTACCTTGTTACGACTTCGTCCCAATCGCCAGCCCCACCTTCGACCGCTCCCCCCAAAAAATGGTTAGGCCACGAGCTACGGGTGTTACCAACTTTCGTGACGTGACGGGCGGTGTGTACAAGGCCCGGGAACGTATTCACCGCGGCAATGCTGATCCGCGATTACTAGCGACTCCGACTTCACGAGGTCGAGTTGCAGACCCCGATCCGAACTGAGACCAGCTTTAAGGGATTCGCTCCACCTTGCGATATCGCAACCCTCTGTACCGGCCATTGTAGCATGCGTGAAGCCCAAGACATAAGGGGCATGATGATTTGACGTCATCCCCACCTTCCTCCGAGTTAACCCCGGCAGTCTCTCGTGAGTCCCCACCATCATGTGCTGGCAACACGAGACAAGGGTTGCGCTCGTTGCGGGACTTAACCCAACATCTCACGACACGAGCTGACGACAACCATGCACCACCTGTACACCACCAACCAAATGCAACCACATCTCTGCAGCCCCGCGGTGTATGTCAAGCCTTGGTAAGGTTCTTCGCGTTGCATCGAATTAATCCGCATGCTCCGCCGCTTGTGCGGGCCCCC
>NZ_JBOZCJ010000043.1:0-2070 GCF_051265215.1 Actinotignum stranguriae | reverse complement strand
CAACTTGCCGTAGCCCTCGCGTTTCTCCCCCGGCGTGGATCCCGCCATTGGCGTCTCCGGGAGCGGGAGCCGGGTGGAAGGGCTAGCCGCCCGAGTGGTTATTCATGGGTTGAGCTGGGCTATTGCTGCGCGGCGTCGTCGATAAAAATACGGTACGCGGGCAACGGAGCCGCAGCGAAACGACACCAGGGCGGTCGCGGCACGCGGCCAGTAGTGCAAGTAATAATAGAAAAGCCGCGCATTTATGGATACTTATCCAGCGGGCGCCCCAGTCTGGGTATATTCAGCTTTATGAATGCTGTTGTGGTGGCTGTTTGTTTGATGCTCCTCCTCGCGGTACTTCGTGTGCACGTGGTACTGGCTCTGTTTATCGGCGCGCTCGCCGGTGGTTTACTCAGCGGGATGGGCCTGGAAGGGACCATGGTGGCCTTCCAGGAAGGCCTGGGCGCCGGGGCGAAAATTGCGCTCTCCTACGCGCTGCTCGGTGCTTTCGCGATGGCGGTGGCCTATTCCGGGCTTCCGAATCTGCTGGCGCAGTGGATGCTCGGCCATCTGCGCAGTTCTGACGGGAGGGGCGCTCGCAAGCGTGCCTTTACCCGCTGGGCCATGCTAGCCGGGATCTGCGCGATGGCGGTGATGAGCCAGAACCTCATCCCGGTGCATATTGCTTTTATTCCGCTGCTTATCCCACCGCTCCTGGTGGTTATGAATAATCTGCGTCTGGATAGGCGGGCGGTGGCGTGTGCACTCACGTTCGGATTGGTGACCACGTACATGTTCCTCCCTATCGGTTTCGGGAAGATCTTCCTGACCGATATTCTGCTGGGGAATATCGCGAAGGCCGGGATGGACGTGAGCGGTATTAACGTGATGAGCGCGATGGCGATTCCGGCGGCGGGTATGGTGGTCGGTCTGCTGCTCGCGGTATTCGTGACGTATCGTAAGCCGCGCGAGTATCGGGACGTGGCCGTAGATGCGAGTGCCGCGGGTGCTGCGGGTGCTAGTGCGAGCGGCGCGGGTGCTGCGGGTGCTCGTGCGAACGGCGCGGGTGATGCGAGCGGCGCGGGTGCTAGTGCGACCCCGGCTATTTCTCGCTACCGCATCGTGGTCTCATTGGTGGCGATTCTGGTGTGCTTCGGGATCCAGCTGGTTCTCAATGCGGTGGACTCGGATGCTGATGCGCTGCTGGTGGGTGCGCTGGTGGGTCTGTGCGTTTTCATTTTTTCGCGCGCCATCAAGCTGCACGAGGCCGACGATGTCTTCACCGGCGGCATGAAAATGATGGCTCTTATCGGCTTTATTATGATTAGCGCCCAGGGCTTCGCGAATGTGATGAGCGAGAGCGGGCAGATCGAACCGCTTGTGAACGCTACCGCGGCGATGTTCGGGAGTAATAAGGCGATGGCTTCGCTGGCCATGCTACTTGTTGGCCTGTTGGTGACGATGGGGATTGGTTCATCTTTCTCCACGCTTCCGATTATTGCGGCGATCTACGTGCCCCTGTGTGTCACGTTGGGTTTCTCCCCGCTGGCCACCGTTTCGATTATCGGCACGGCCGGTGCGCTGGGAGATGCTGGTTCGCCTGCCTCGGATTCCACCTTAGGGCCGACGGCGGGGCTCAATGCGGACGGCCAGCATGACCATATCCGCGACTCGGTTATCCCCACCTTTATCCATTTCAATATCCCGCTGCTTATCGCAGGGTGGATTGCTTCGCTGGTGCTGTAGCAGGTGAGGCGAGGCCAGCAGCGTGCCCATGATTCCCACTCGTTACAGGAGTAACAGCAGTCCCGGCGGGGTGGGGGTTCTTTTTCCGAGCTGTACTTCGCATGTACAACATGTGAAGTACAGCTTTGAAAAATATACCCGTCCTCCCGCCGGTCGGGATGCTCAGCGTTTAGATGCGCTTGGGTATACAGGCCGTAAGCACGAGGATGGTACGAGATACCGGAGGTTCTTACCGCCTTCCTGGCATATCAGGAGTCATAAGGAAGGGCTAATAGACAAATGGTGGGTCTTATATCCGGGGTTTGCCCTGCCATAGCAACGAAAAGTCAGCCTTATTGAGCT
>NZ_JBOZCJ010000042.1:0-2567 GCF_051265215.1 Actinotignum stranguriae | reverse complement strand
GGTCTAAACATCCGTAAAGGCCAGATCGGGAGCTAACGACACGCCGTCATTAGACCCACTTTTTGTCTATTAACCCGCTTTGTACCCCGAACGGGTACCCCCAAATGTACCCCCAAGAACCCCAAAAAGACCACCAAAGACCAGAACAAACGCGACACGAAACCGTCGCGCCGACGCCGACTTTCCCGCGGCAGCTCAACAAAAACTTAGCCCCCAAGCCGATTATCCGGCTTGGGGGCTAAACCTATTGCGGAGGATGGGGGATTCGAACCCCCGAGGGCTTGCACCCAACACGCTTTCCAAGCGTGCGCCATAGGCCACTAGGCGAATCCTCCAGGGCAGTTTTAAACTGCCTGTACAGCTTAGCGTAGATTCGGGTGTGAGCACCACCCAGCGCAATGAGGTGATGCCCACGTTATTTGATCGCACAGTTAGTGCGATCACCGATTGTTACTCAATTGCCAAGTTGTTCAACACGTGCGCACCGGGCAGCTGCGCGAGCAGTGCCCCCGGCACCACGAGCTTTGAGCGGCGCAACCCCGAGCCAATAAGAGCCGTTCCGGCAGCCACCCGCTCATCAATCAGGAGATTCCATGTCTGCGGAACCCCAACCGGGGAAATCCCGCCGTACTCCATACCCGAAGCTTCCACCGCCAGCTCGGTAGGCCAGAACGAAGCCTTGCGAACGTTGAGGAATTTCTTCACCACGTGGTTCACATCCGCGCGGGTAGTTGCCCGCACCACGCAGGCCGCCACCCGTTCCTCACCTTCACGCTTGCCGGCCACCAGCACGCAATTACACGACACCGCTAAATCGAGCCCGTAGTGCTCGGTCATAGGTTCGGTATCCGCGAAGTCCGGGTCAATCTCTGTGACCAGAGCTTGCGCTGCGAGCTCAGGATGGCTCTGTGCAATGGTCCGTAGGCCCTGCGCCACCGGCGCAGCCAGCAAATCCAGATGTTCAAGCGCGGGCTGCCAGGGAAGCTCACCGAGCAGCGTGCGATCCACGTTCGCGCTGTAAGAAACTTCGGGTACGGATTCACTCATACATAGACTCCTTGATTTCTGGGGCTAGTTCTCCTTGCGCGTGACGGGCCCGAGCACCAGGCTTGCCCAGGAACCGTGGAGGGACTCCTGGTCGGAAGGCTGGAAAAGTCCAGCGAGCACATCGCGGTAGAGTCGCGAAAGTTCATGACCCGCGTAGTACGAGCTTCCTCCGCAGGCGCGGATGCATTCTTCCACGGTGCGCAGCGACGCTTCCGCCGCCACATTCTTGGCCGCGGAGAAACGCGGGTATTCATCCGCTCCGCCCAGCTCCCCGCTGTCAATATGTGCAGCCAGTTCACGCAGCTGCGGACCCACCGCGTTCATTGTGAGTGCGGCTTCCGCAATACGCCAGCGGATATCGGGATCATTTGCGTAAACATCATTGTGGAGGACCGAGCGGCGCTTCTTAACATGCTCCACCGCGACCTCAATGGCGCGTTCACCAATACCCTGATAGGTAGCACCGAGGAGAATCTCAAAATTGGAGAAGATGCCGTAAACAACCGGTTCCTTATTCGGGCCCGGTGCCACGATTCCCAAGACGTTTTCATCGCGAAGTAGCGCGCCGTCCAAAACCGTGGAATTGGATTGGGTGGCCCGCATCCCGAGGGTGTTCCAATCATCCTTGATGGCGAAGCCGCCGTCGCCCCGTTCAACCAGGCCGAAAACATCACGCACCCCGGAGTCATCCTTGAGCGCGCCGAAAGTCATGAGGTAATCCCACGCGGGCGCGAGGGACGTGAAAACTTTGGTGCCGTACAGCCGGTACCCCGCCTCATCGCGTTCAGCTCGGGTGAGCGAACCGAAAAGCACTAGGTCATTACCCGGTTCAGAAATACCGAAAGCGAAGAGCTTACCGGCCGCGGCTTCACGTAGGATCTTTTCCCCAGCGGCCACGCCGTTGCGCACCAGGTGACGGCCGAGCCCCACAATAATCTGGTGCATATTAATGCCCAACGCGGTGGCCGGGGCGTACTTCGCTAAACGGGTTTGTTCCGCACAAATTTCAACCAGGCTCAAGCCGGCCCCACCGTATTCCTTGGGGACAAAAGCACCGTAGTAGCCGGCCTGCTTCAAATCTTCGTAGTCTTCACGCGGGAAAACATTGGCGGCATCCACCGCCGCCGCCCGCGAGCGCAGTGTTTCCAATAGATCTTCGGTAAGGAAAGCCATTGATTCTCCCTGTTGTTGTGGACGACGGCGATACTCCCGCCACCGCGGGGATCGCCCACTCACGCTAGAGAGTGTACCGCGGGCCTCCGACACAAAAAATGGTGAAAATGAAGCCGGGCCCTATCCCTGCGTTTTGCATTCCCCGCGAACTCGTTTAGACTGGCACCTGACTCCCCACGTGGCGTCATCTTGCAAAACTCCCCCAGGGCCGGAAGGCAGCAAGGGTATGCGAGCTCTGGCGGGTGCGTGGGGCGTCTTGTATCCACAGGTTGGGTTAATAGACAAAAAGTGGGTCTAATGACGGCGTGTCGTTAGCTCCCGATCTGGCCTTTACGGATGTTTAGACC
>NZ_JBOZCJ010000041.1:0-3679 GCF_051265215.1 Actinotignum stranguriae | reverse complement strand
CGGTCTAAACATCCGTAAAGGCCAGATCGGGAGCTAACGACACGCCGTCATTAGACCCACTTTTTGTCTATTAACCCACCAGAAGGGGACCTGAATAGCTGAGCTGTTCAGGTCCCCTTCGGTGTTCCACATAGAGCGACATACCGCTCCGGTACTTCAAGACGCGGGTGTGTTCAGGCCCGCTGCCTTGGAGACTTTACTTCGAGGCGAGGCGGGCGCCTTCCACGAGCGTTTCGAGCTTCGCCCAGGCAATGGACGGGTAAATACGCCCACCCAGTCCGCAATCGGTCGAGGCGATAACGCGCTCGGGACCCACCAGCGAGGTGAAATGCTCGATACGCTGCGCCACCAGTTCGGGGTGCTCCACCACGTTCGTCGAGTGGGAGACGACGCCCGGGATGAGAACCTTATCATCCGGCAGAGCGATATCTTCCCAAATCTTCCATTCGTGGGCGTGGCGCGCATTACCCGCTTCAAAGGTCAGGCCGTGGGCCTTCACCTTCAAACACAGGTCCACGATGTCCCGGAAGGGAATATCGGTGGTGTGGGGGCCGTGCCAGGAACCCCAGCACACGTGCAGACGCACGAGTTCCGGGTCGATACCTTCCAGCGCGTAGTTGATCGCTTCAATGCGGCGAGCCACCCAGGTGCGATAATCCGCAACGGTCGGTTCCGGATTGACCTGGTCCCAGCCTTCAGCCAGCGAGGGATCATCGATCTGGACGGTCAGGCCGGCATCGGTGATGATCTTGTATTCCTCGTGGAGGGCATCGGCCATCGCGGTGAGGACTTCATCTTCCGACTTGTAATGCGTATTGGAAATACGCGCTGCGGAGCCGGGAGACAGCGCCGCGATAAACCCGGAGGATGCATCAAGCCCATTGGCCTTGAGTGCCTTGAGGGTAAGATCGACGTCGCGCTGGGTTTGTTCGGCACCGATGTAGGTCACGGGGCCGGTGATGGTGGGCATGGCCACTTCCTGGCGCTTGGCCTGGTGAATTCCCGATTCCGGATCCGTGTAGGCATCCTTGAAGCGCTGCCAATCACGGCGCTGATCGAAGGGGACGAGCTCAACCGCTCCCCCACCCGCGGTGGCAGCCGCGTGGAATTCGTTATCAGTAAATTCCAGCCCGCCCAGGCGCGAGAAGGAGTACCACCACCAGGAACCGTAATTGGTTACTTCGGTCATGACGTGGCCGTATTCGCCGTCGTTAATAATATCGAGGCCGATGTCCTTCTGCCGCGCAACAACGCCGGCAACTTCCGCGTCGAGCTTTTCTTTGAATTCAGCGTCGCTAATTTGGCCGTTCTGGTGTGCTTCGTTGGTCGCGCGCAGCGAATCGGTGCGCGGAAGGGAGCCGACATGAGTGGTCTTGATCTTCGTCATTATAAAGTCCTTTGTACTGGGTGTGGTGATGGAGATCGGTCCGTCTCAGCGTATCCCATCAACGATACGACGCCGCAGCGGCGGGTGCTCAGTGAGACGTAACGGACCGGGGCGAGATGTCCTCGCGCGCGGAATCGCCCGAAGGCCAAGTGGAATCCGCGCTAGCCCAGCATTCGCATTCGGGCGGCGGGCATCGTCATGGCAGAGCGAGGATCAGTGAGAACCATGGTGCATCCTTTCCGTCCGAATCGGGGCGCCGGGGCCGTACCGCCGGCGTTGTTATCAGGTGATACCCGTTGTGGGCACCTACCTCCAGTAGCCTAGAGGGAATTATTAAGCCACGTCAAACTGTTGACCACTATATGAGACGAGGGTTATAGGTTGGGCTATAAGGCCAGGTGCGTGGGTAGTTAAATGGATAAATAGACAAAAGTGGGTTTTACATCCGGGATTTGCCCTGTTGCAGCAGCGATAAGTCTGCCTATGAGGCTTGAGTACCTCAACGAGCCTGCTTCCTTGATATCCGTGGCATGACATGTTTTGACGGAAAACCCGTTCCCTCCGGGCTCCCACGCGTAACAGCCACGGGCTGGGCAGAGGTGTCAAACCGCGCATTTTGAACCGTTAGGGACGCAGAATGTACGTCACGGACATAAAACCGCAGAAAAACTGTCACCCACGTACATCCTGTTAACCGGCCCTGGCGTCATCACCCGCTCAACATAGACAAGCGTAGACGATGTGAGCCATGATGCCGATAAATAGCAATGCATCGACAGTAGAGCTCACAGGATGCACCCTCACGACAGCGAGCCCCACAGGATGCAGCTCCACGACATCAAAACAATTTCTTAACGTAGTTGCCGTTGCACTTCGATTTCCAGAAGCCGCGACAACCGGCCCGCGCGAATCTCACAGGCCTCACAAACCCCAATAGTCACACGAGCCCCTGCTGGGGTGCTATGCATTTTCAGAGCTGTACTGCACTTGTCGTACACGCGAAGTACATCCCGGAAAAACATATCTTCCTCACCGGCACGGCGAGGTGAGATAAGTCGGCAGCCCCTTTTGTCTATTAACCCATATACCCGCAAGAGGGATACAGAATGGGCCCGGGTAAAAACCCGGACCCATTCCGCGTGAAACGATGAAACAGTTGAGGATAATTAGCCTAGTGGCAACCAGCCTCGGAACTGTTGTTAGTGCCAGAGGCAGGTTCGCTTAGGCAAACTTGCGGTAGGCCACGAAAGCACCGCCGGCCAGGAGGAGCAGAGCAGCTCCACCGGCAGCCGCACCGGCATCAACACCGGAGTTGGCCAGCTTCTTGGCGTCGGCCTTCTTGACTTCCTTCTTGGGGTCAGCCTTCTTCTCAGCCTTGGGATCAGCCTTCTTCTCGGCATCCTTCTTGGGCTCAGCCTTCGGATCGACCTTCTTGTCGCCGTCCTTCTTCGGGTCAACCTTGGGGGTCTGACCCTTCAGAGCGTCAAGAGCCTTCTGGGCGGCATCCAGTTCGGCAACGGCCTTGTCGTAGGCACCCTGAAGCGCCTCAACACCCGGGAACGCATCAAGGGCTTCTTCAGCGTAGCTGAGGGTACCCTTCTGAATGTCGATGTAACCCTGGATGTCAGCGATATCCGTCTTGATATCTTCCACCGCGCGGAGACCGGCAACGCCAGCCTGTGCGGTGTTCATAGCCGTCTTAGCATCGGCCATAGCCTTCTGGAGAACCTCATCGTTCGGGTTGGCTTCGAAAGCCACGCGAGCCTTGTTGTAATTCTCCTGGGCGGTAGCCAAAGCCGCGTAGGCAGCCTCAGCCTTCTTAAGTTCCTTGGGAAGTTCAGCCTTAGCGACCTCAAGTTCGGTCAGCTTGGCCTTCGCGTTCGAGACGGCGATCTCGAGCTTCTCAAGCTTTTCGGAAGCGGCCTTCAGCTCAGCTTCCGCGGCAGTAACCTTCGCCTTGGCGTCGGCCACAGCCTTTTCAGCCGCCGTGGTATCGGCAGCGGTCACCTGGGGTGCATCAGGCGCGGCAGGAGCAGCGTAAGCTACACCCCCCCCCCGCGGCGAGCATCACACCAAAGGTAGCGCCAGCCACAATCTTCTTCAACTGCATGTCTACTCCTATAAACGTATGTCCATGGCATGCCTACCTCAGAAGAGCCCTTTTACCGACCGATCCCATTCGCCAGCCGTGCACTCCACTGAGCACCTGCCACAACGGCCTATAGGACACTTGGTGTTGGTTTTATCCGGACTTTTCGGCTTGCTAGCGGGCTAAAGTCGGGTTCAAACTCG
>NZ_JBOZCJ010000040.1:0-3813 GCF_051265215.1 Actinotignum stranguriae | reverse complement strand
CCGAGTTTGAACCCGACTTTAGCCCGCTAGCAAGCCGAAAAGTCCGGATAAAACCAACACCAAGTGTCCTATAGGCCGGGAACTCGTAGATAAGTAAATGTGCGTTCGCTGGGGGGGTATGACAAGAGCGCCTGACCGGTGTTCTACCTGGTCAGGCACTCTCTTTCGTGGCGGGGAGAGGATTTGAACCTCTGACCTCCGGGTTATGAGCCCGGCGAGCTACCGAACTGCTCCACCCCGCGGCGACTGTTCTACTATACACGTCCACCCTTTATGATGCAAGTATGATCCTCGTCTCTGTGAGGTGAGTGTGCTGTTGGTGTGAAAATTTATTCGAGATGTTAGGTGTCTAGCGCGGATTTCACGAAATTCAGTAGTATAAGTAAACTAACTAAAGTCAAGATATGCACATACTGATGGAGGTGTGGTGAAGCTGCAGCATCTGGAGGCCTTTGTCGTGGTCGCGAGGGTCGGATCAATTAAAGAAGCTGCCGTTGAACTGAACTGCAGTCAGCCCTCGGTTACGAAGCAGATTCGCGAATTAGAAAAGACACTGGGGCAAGAGCTCCTCGACCGGTCTGGACGCGGAATACGGCTTACTCCTGTAGGGGTGCTGTTTGCGGGCAGGGCCCGAGAGATTCTTAGTCTGTCTCAGCGTACGGTCGAAGAATTCAGCATGTTACACGGCGATATTGGTGGGCATGTGGTCGTGGGTACCGTTGAAAGTGCGGCCGTTATGGATGTTGCTCACGCGATTAAACGAGTGCGGGATAAGCATCCTGGCGTTGGTGTAACACTACGTAGGATACGTAGAGAGACCATTTTGCAAAAACTTGCGAGTAACGCGTTGTCTTTTGCTGTCGCTCCAGATTCCTGGGATCTAGCAGGGTATGAGCGGCTTTCCTTGCCAACGGCAGATCGATGGGGGATTCTGGTTCCTGCTGCGTCTTCTCTTGCCGCTAAGGAAAGCGTGACTGTAGAAGATCTTGAAGGCCTTCCGCTCATTTGTCCGGATGATAGTGTGGGTCATCGACTGTTGGCTCGTTGGTTGGACGACCATGGCGATCAATGCCAAATTATTTATGACGTCGTCTACCATGCACCACAATTAGTTGACGCCGGGGTTGGTTATGCCATCATCAATGACTGCTCGGCCGGCCGGTGTTCACCGCTCGGTTTAGTATTCGTTCCGTTAGCCCCATTGACCCGCTCGCGTACGAGCCTGGTATGGGATCCGAGTCGCGCACTAACCCGCGTGGAACTTGCGTTCTTGGAAGAGGTTCGCGGGATCGGTGCCTAGGTAAGGTGGTAGTTCGTGCGCAACCATGAAAGTCCGCGACCATCGATATTTAATAGAATATACATTAATTATGCAAATGGGGCAGTTTCTATCCCGTGGTTGAAATATAGTTAAATGTCGATGTGGAGTGTATGTGGAGCTTGGGTGGATAGTTATTTGCGTCATATTTTGCTGGGAAATTTCTTGCGGAAGACCTTTAAATAGGTAGAAAGCCCTCCCTCCTTGCGGGGGTATTAGGGTGAAACGCCAGGTCAGAATCGTAATCGTGCGATTAATAAAATCTCATTAAATCCAAAAATTGCAATTTATAGTTATGTTACGATTCTGAATGATTTAGCTGGTGTGGCGCGTTACTTATTGTGTTTTGGTGATGCTCAGGCGCATCTCTTTCACATAATTCACCTAAGTGGCGATATGCGCACCCGCAAGTCATCCGATTATCTACCAATGGAGAAAAGATGTCTCACTACACGGGGGCGCCCAAATCGGCACCCGGCATTTTCACTCCGGCTGGCACGCGAACGCGGGGGGGGTGCTCTCCGTAAGAAACTGTGGGCCGGTATCACGGCTGCAGCTCTTTGTCTGAGTCTCACCCCGACGTTTAGCGCTCCTTCTGCGCAAGCTTATGAGCTGGAGCGGTCAGACGGTGTACTCGGTGAAATTAAAAGCTCGGTATATGGCCGAGTTTTTCTTGACCGAGTGGGTAATATTGCTACTTTCAATAATGGTGATGAAGGACTGGCTGGCGTAAAGGTTTACGCGCAGTGGGTTGACTTTAATAATAAAAAACTTAAGGGTGCTGTCTCGCCAGTTTATTGGACTGAAACCAAAGCAGATGGCAAGTATTCGATCAAGCTTCCGAAATGGACAGATGCACTTGGTATCGAGCATGAGTGGAAAGCTCAGGCAGGGCAAGGCTTGCGTATTTGGTCCGATAACCCCGATAAAACCAAGTACGTCAATTCATTTGTCGAATCCGACGGCGTATTTGTTCGTAACGGGATGGTGCAGCGTTATGTAGGTACGTGGAATGCATGGCCACAGTCCGCTGCGGAGAACTTCAATATTTCATATCAGGAGCGCCCGCAAATTAGCGAGATGTTCCCGGATGAGAGCACCTGGAAGGAAACCACCAACCAGGAAAATGGTGGCTGGGTTTCGGGTCGTGTTTTCTATGACCAGAGGAATGTGTTTGGTGCACCTAAGGCGGTGCGCATGTTCCAAGACAGCTTTGGTGATGTTGCAGTACCTGGCGTTAAAGTGGTCGGCGCTTACGTTCAAGACGGAGTCGCGAAACTCTTCGACGAATGGAAGAAGAATCACAACGGCTATACTCGCGAGCAGTTTAAAGCTGCGCAGCGTGAAATTATGGCGAAGTATGAGCAGGATACGGGCAAGAGTGCTATTGCTGAAACTTCATATGCTGTGACTGATGCGCAGGGACGTTATCACATCCAGTTCCAGGGCCTGTGGGGTGACTCTTACAGCTACAAGGGAATAGTAAATGCTGGGCAACACGGTGATCCGGTTCCCGAAGGTGCGAGCGCTTCGTGGCTCAAGGGTAACCTCGAGTCGCGACACGTTAACGTCGAATATATGTACGTTGCTCCCGTTCTTCCTGATGGAGTAGGGGGCGCCCTTGATAACTTCCCGGATAACTTGTATCAATACGGTGCCCAGGTTGTTGACTATGCTACCGACGGCGCTATGAGCAATATTAGGGATCAGGATTTTGCCCTTCGTATGGAAGATCGCGATTTCCAGGTTCTGGAATACAACCAGACCACTAAGCCTGCGGCTCCTGGCGTGACGGTCGAAACGAAGGCTACCGGTTTTGTTCCCTCGAGCGGTCACGAAATCGTGTGGACGGATTCCGAGGGTAACGAGGTGCATAAGTGCATCTCGAACTCCTCTAATCTGGGAGTTGTAAACTCGTGTCCTCTCACGGTTCCGGCTGATCTCGATCATGACGAAATCTACACGGCAACGATCTATCCTGAAGGATCGCGCGATACTGCGCTAGCAAAGGACGCGTTCGCTGCGAAGCCCACTCCAGAGTACAAGCACACCTTGGTCGACCTCGACACGACCGAGACTGTTGCTTCGCCGCTCCATAAGGAGAACGGGACCAAGCCGCGAGACGCGAAGTACGCGCCTCTAGAGGATAACGCGAAGATTCCGGCGGACCTTCTTGCTGATGTTGACCAGAACAAGGTGAAGATTGGCCAGCAGCCCTGGGCGACGGTTAATGAGGACGGAACCATCTCGCTTGCGCCAAAGAAGGGCCAAGCCGAACCTGGTGAATACCTCATCCCGGTCAAAATGACCACCCCGACGGGCGAAAAGATTCTCCTCGCCCCGATCACAGTGCGCGATCCCAATGCCGACGGTGACAACGATGGCACTCCGGATCTGAAAGACCAGTGCCCGACTATAGCTGGGCCGGCTTCTAATAATGGTTGCCCGGCTTGGGGTGATGGTGATGGTAAGCCTGGCGCGGATGTGACGCTTGC
>NZ_JBOZCJ010000039.1:0-5913 GCF_051265215.1 Actinotignum stranguriae | reverse complement strand
AGTTCGATGGTTTAACAATTATGGAACAGCGTCAAGCGGTTTTAAGCAATAATGTCCAATAAACAGTCCGCAGCCCCAAATGTGTTGGTTACGATTCCGTAGGTTTCCCTAGATTTAGCCCGCCGAGCAGGCCTTCACCCGAGCCCGATCCCGTGTTTACGTAGTTTCCGACACCCCGCCCCGTTCGTACATACCGCGGATTGGCCCTCGCCAGGGTCCGCCGTCAAGCGTGCGAATCCGTTGCTTTGCGGGTCAAACGGCGGCGGATGCCCCTCCCGCGTACCCTGCCGCATGTGTGGCGGGCGTGGAGGTGCGCCAAACGCTTGTGTACGCGGACGACGGCGCGCTTTGCGTACGTGCAGGCTTGGGCGGGCGCTGAGCGGGAAAATGGGCGGAAAGCGGGCCTTCAATCCGGGCTTTTCCGCGCCAGAATGCGGGAAAGTCGGGGTTAAACCAACATGTTTTGTCCATCCAAAAACTCGAGTCAAACCGAGTTTGAATCCGACTTTAGCCTGCTAGTAAGCCGAAAAGTCCGGATAAAACCAACACCAAGTGTCCTATAGGCCTTAATAGGCAGCCGGAGCTGCATGAACCGTGCCCGGGAACAAAGTGCGAGGGAGGGCACCGTTTCGGGGTGTTTTCGTGTCCCTTACGCGCATCCTGTGGGAGGCGCTGTCCCGCACTCGCACTGTGCCTAGCCGGGCTGCCTGGCTAACCCGCGGATCTGGAGTACTGCACCGGACCACCGCGCTGGAGCATTGCGCTGGAGCATTGCGCTGTATCATCGCGCAAAAACGCCGATCCCGGACCCCGCATCGGCCATTGCTTTACCCCTCCGTCCGCGCCGGTGAGGAAGGTGTGTTTTTCCGGGATGTACTTCGCATGTACGACAAGCGCAATACAGCTCTGAAAACAGATACCCCCTTCCCAGGGACTGGTGTGAGTATTGAAGCTTGTGAGGCTCTTGATGCTCTTGTGGGGAGGTAGCCGCATCTGCCCGATATCAAAGCGCAACGGCAGCTACATTAAGAAATTGTTTTGATGTCGTGGAGTTGCTTTTTGTGGGGCCTCCTGCCGGTAGGGCGCATCCTGCGGGGCTCGACGTCGTGGCGTTGCTATTTAGGGGCATCACCTCACGTCGTCCATGCTTGCCCATGTTAATCGAGTGATCACGGCAGAGCCAGCTAAGGGATAAGAGAATGCACGTGGGTAACAGTTTTTCTGCGGTTCTATATCCGTGACGTAGATTCTGCGTCCCTAACAGCCCACAACGCGCTCAGCCTGTATGTGGCTAACCCGGCACGGTATCGCTACCGCAAGCCCGTTGTTGCTAAGCCTATACATGGGGGCATTTTATCTTACGAACACGCCTGGTGATGTTAGTAATCGGTCAGCTGTCTCGGCGGTGATAAACGCGAGACCCTAACTCCCATAGCCCGACATGGTACAGTCCCTTACGTTTCACGACTACTTGACACCGACCGTACCTGAGTTTTCGTGTGTCCAAACTTTCGTTATTGCGCCAAAACCTGCTTACGAACACGGGTGAACCGTTCACGAACACGGGCGGCCCGCTTACGAACACGGGTGAACCGCCACAATCCGCCACGGCTGCGGACTCAGCTGCCACCGCGCACACCGCTCCGGCTGCGGCCCGATGGTTTGCCCGCCAGCTAGAACGAGGCGGCGCTGCACCGTGACAACCTCGAGAAGATCCTCCCCCACCCAGGAAGCTTCCCGCACCTCGGTTTCTACCTGCGCAACCGGAGTGCTCTCCAGCACGCTACCCAATGTCGCATCGGCTGCTGCCGCTTCACCTTCCGGCACACTCAAGGCGCTCAACGCGGCTGTATCACCCGCGCTCAGCACGGCATCACGGGCCGCCACGAGCTGCCGGGCCACCGCCAGAGCATCCGGCCCCGGCTCAGTAGTACCCGCGCCAGCGCCAGGCACCGAACCAGCGCCAGGCACCGGCCCCTCGCCAGACACCGGACCCTCGCCGTACCCCGGGTCTTCTCCACGCACCGGGCCCCCGGGTGCCTTTTTCACCGCGAGCACCAGCGCACCCAGCGTCATTCCTGCCAGCACACCCGCCACCATCCCGAGCACACACAAGCGCACCAGGAGAGCTACCCGGCCGGCGCTAGCTCCTCCCACGCCACGGGCCCCGCTTACCCCACGCCGATTCATCACTGTGCCTGCCATAGGGACAGTTCACCACCGCCGGCCCATCCCGTCCAAGGACTATCCACAGGCATGCCCGCCACGGCGTCATTATCCACAAGTCGCGCGCCGAACACGGCGTTCGACCGACCCGAAGGCGTGAGATTGGGCCCGGTGCTCAACAAAGCCGGCACTATCGTCTAGAATCGACGGGGACTATCGAGAAGGATTTAAAAGGAATCAGATGGCACAGGATAAGAACAAGGGCGCGAAGAAGAAGCCGGGCTTTTTCAAGACTCTGCGTGACGCATTCACCATCGCGAAGCGCACCTACAAGCATCTGGGCTGGTGGCTCGCTCTGGCCGGGCTCGCGGGCCTGGGAATCGGTATTCTCCTCGGCTTCCTCACCAAGAGCTGGATCGCGTGGACCGTCTTCGGGATCCTCCTCATGCTCCTGCTCCCCATGCTGCTTCTCACCCGGGCCGTGCGTTCGGCCAGCTACGCACAGCTGGATGGCATGCCGGGAGCCACGTCCGCGATTCTCGATTCGCTGCGCGGCTCGTGGGTCAAGCAAACCGAACCGGTGCGTTTCAACGCACGCCACCAAGATTTCGTTTTCCGTCTCATCGGGCGCCCCGGCGTGGTCCTCGTTGCCGAAGGCCCCATCTCACGCACCCGCAAGCTCATTGATGATGAGCGTCGCGCTATTCGCCGCGTAGCCCCGAATGCCCCGGTGCACGCTATCTTCATGGGCAATGGCGAAGGCCAGGTTCCGCTCGCCAAGCTTGAGCGGGCCATTAAGAAGCTTAAGAAGGAAATTTCCGCCCAGGAGGTTTCGGCCCTGTCCCAGCGTCTCGATGCTTTGGGAAATAAGGCGCTCAATATCCCCAAGGGTATTGATCCCACCAATATTAGAGCTAATCGGCGGGCCCTGCGCGGCCAGTAGGGCCGCGCCGCCGTCGTACCTAGTCAGTATCCGCCCGGGGAATTCCACGTGAGTTTCCCGGGCGGAGCTACGCCCGGAGGTTTTTTGAGCCGGGGACGGCGCGCTAAAATACATGGGGTAAACCGCACCGCTAGCCGAGCCGCGCGCCGGGAGGAGTCCACCATGTTCACAAGTGTCGCCGAAGCTGCCGAATTTATTGCGGAAAACGAGATTGAATTTCTCGATATTCGCTTCTGTGACCTGCCCGGCGTGATGCAGCATTTCACAGTGCCCGCCACCCAGGCAACCGCGGAAAAAATGAACGAGGGCTATATGTTCGATGGCTCGTCGATTCGCGGTTTTACCTCGATTCACGAATCGGATATGAAGCTGCTCCCGGATGTGTCTACCGCCTTTGTGGATCCGTTCCGCGCGGAGCCCACCCTCGTCATGAATTTCAATGTGGTGGATCCCTATACGGATGAACCCTTTGCGCGTGATCCTCGCAATGTTGCTGAACGCGCCGAAGCCTACCTGCGCTCCACGGGAATTGCGGACACGATTTCGGTGGGTGCGGAAGCAGAGTTTTATTTATTCGACGACGTACGCTATGACACCGGGGTCAATCATTCCATGTACGTGATTGACTCCAATGAGGGCTCGTGGAATTCGAGCCGGCTGGAGCCGGGCGGGAATACCGGATACAAGATTCCTCACCAGCAGGGTTATTTCCCGGTGGCGCCGGTGGATGCTAATGAGGACGTACGCGACGTTATGTGCCAGTATTTGGCACAGGTGGGTCTGGATGTGGAACGCGCCCATCACGAAGTGGGCGCGGGAGGCCAGCAAGAAATTAACTATCGTTTCAATTCCTTGCGTGCCGCCGCGGATGACCTTATGAAATTCAAGTACGTGATCCGCCGTGCTGCAGATGAGTGCGGGAAAACTGCTACGTTTATGCCCAAGCCGCTTTTTGATTCGGCCGGCTCGGGGATGCACTGCCATATGTCGCTGTGGAAGGATGGGCAGCCACTTTTCCACGATCCGCGTGGCTACGGCCAGCTTTCGGACCTGGCTCGCTGGTACGTGGGCGGCCTATTGACGCACGGGAAGGCACTCGCGGCTTTCACTAACCCGTCGGTGAATTCGTACCGCCGCCTGGTTCCCGGTTTTGAAGCGCCGATTAATTTGGTGTATTCGGCGCGTAATCGTTCGGCTGCGATCCGGATTCCGCTGAGCGGGAATTCCCCGGCCTCCAAGCGTATTGAATTCCGAGTTCCCGATCCGACCGCTAATCCCTATTTGGCTTTCTCCGCGGAGCTGATGGCGGGCCTGGACGGCATCCGCAACCGCATCGAGCCGCCGGCCCCCATTGATAAGGATATTTACGAGCTACCGCCGGAAGAATACGCGGATATTGACACAATCCCAGCTTCCCTTGATGAGGCCTTAGCCGAACTGGAAGCTGATCACGATTTCCTCCTCGAAGGGGATGTCTTCACGGAGGACTTCATCGCCACCTGGATTAAGTACAAGATGGATGCGGAAGTCACGCCGCTGCGCGCCCGCCCGCACCCTTACGAATTCGAGCTGTACTACACGCTCTAAAGAAGTACGTGGATGAGCTTTCCGCCCGCACCACGGGCCTACCCGCGGTGCGTGGCCTAGTTCCGCCCGTAAAAAACATATTCCACGGCGGCGCGGGCATGGCGTGCCGCCCGGGCGCGCCGGTCGAGGACATCCGCGGCGTGCTCGGCGCCCAGGATCGCGGCCATGCGTTCGCGCTCACGCGGATCACGCGGAATGACCTGGGCGGCACTCCCGGTCCGGCCGGTAGCCACAAAAGCGGCCTGGCGTAGGGCGTTGGCGGCCTGCCACCCTTCGACCAGGGCCTTTTCCTGCGCCCCGGTAATGAGCCCGGCGGCACCCGCCGCCCGGAGCGCCTCCCCCGTTCCTGTCACCCGAAGCGGCGGGTAGGCCGCGGCATGCTCAAGTTGGAGGAGCTGCGCGGTCCACTCCACATCCGCACTTCCGCCCGGGCCGAGTTTGAGATGGGAAGCCGGAGCCACTCCCCCGGGGATTCGTTCTTTTTCCACCCTGATTTTCATGAGTCGGATGGCGGTACGCCGAGCCTCATCCCAGTGTTCCGGGTAGCGCAGCGGGGCGATCATCTCCACGAAGCGTTGCCCGAGCGCCCGATCCCCGCCCACCGCGCGGGCCCGCAGCAAGGCCTGGAATTCCCAGGGTTCAGCCCAGGTCCGGTAGTATTCCGCGTAAGAATCCAGGCGCCGGGCCAGCGGCCCGCTCCGGCCTTCCGGGCGCATATCCGCATCCACGGCTAAGGGCGGTACCCCGCCTGTTTCCTGTTCCAAGCGCATGAAGGCACGAGCCAGCGCATCGGCGTATCCCGCGGCCGTCTCGGGGCCGTCCCAGACGAACATCACATCAGCATCCGAGGTGTAACCGCATTCGCGCCCGCCCAGGCTCCCCAGCCCAATCACCGCAAAAGAAATATCGGGATGGCTATCCGCACCATCGTGTTCGGCGACGACGGCGCACCTGGCCGCGCGTACCCCGGCTTCCACCGCGCATTCCACAGCGTTACTCACCGCGCCTGCCACGTCATCGGGCCCGAGCAGCCCGAGAGCTTGGGCCATGGCGGTGCGCAGCACTTCGCGCCAGCGTAACCACCGGCCCGCCCCGGCGATCTCCTCCGGCTGGCTGCGCCGCTCGAGGAGCGCGTCCAACTCCCCGCGCAGCGCATCCGCGCGGATTGCGGTTTGGTGGGTTTATATTCGGGTACCCGCACGAGGGCCGATTGGTTG
>NZ_JBOZCJ010000038.1:0-8750 GCF_051265215.1 Actinotignum stranguriae | reverse complement strand
CGGTCTAAACATCCGTAAAGGCCAGATCGGGAGCTAACGACACGCCGTCATTAGACCCACTTTTTGTCTATTAACCCTTCAACCCGGTCAATTTGCCGGCGTTCCTGAAGCATTCGCGTTAGGTTTTGTGGCCGGGCTTGGGTGCCTCGGGTGCGGAAAAAGAAATTGCTCCCCACCGGGATTTGCGTCACCGAGGAGGAGCTTCGCGCGCTCGAAGGGATTCGAACCCCCGACCTTCTGATCCGTAGTCAGATGCTCTATCCACTGAGCTACGAGCGCACAGTCACGAGGTGGCTACCAGCAAGCTCCTCAATAAAAAATTGAGGAGGCGAGCGATTAACCCGCCTCGTTTTGCGACAGATAAGAGTTTACATCGTTGCTCGGCGAGAACAAAATTTAGAGGCCAGGTGCGTTATGTTTCACATCTGGCCTGGCTGGGTTTGCGGCCAGTGCCGTGGCGAGAGCTGAAGTTGAGTCCCGCACCGGCGCTTCGTTTGGTAGCGTCGCTGAACTGATGGCGGATCTCAATGAGGCTGACTAGCGTCTTCCGTACACATCAGTTCAAGCGCGATGCCAAGGCGCTGTTCAAGAAGCATTACGACGCCGCAAAGCTGGCGAAGGCTATCGAAGCGCTGATGAGGCAAGATCGCGATGAGCTGCGCACACGGTATCGCGACTATGCGCTGCGGGGAGGTTAGAAAGGCTGGAGTGTACGCATCTCCCATTGCTGTTCGGCAGCTGTCCAAGTAGATTGACTAGTGATAGACCCCCGGTCAGGCCTCTAGCTTTTAGCAATGCACAAATGACCGGGGCCTTTCTCTACAGGCAGGTTAAAGGCGCCTCGGAGAGTGGGGGAAACAAGACTTGGTGCGAATTTGATGTGTTCTTGCCGGAGAAGCCGGGGTTTGGCCCGCTAATTCGTACATTTTCGGGCATGTGTAACTGCCTCATCACGTGCGCGTTGTGCGATTTTGATCCGAATTTGTGCGGCAGCTATTTTTACTCGCTCTGGATCCGTGATAAGCCGTTCGGAATCAATGTCCGCATCGCTTTCAATTTCGGCAAGTAGTTCCTCGTCTGTTCTCATTGCTAGAAGCCTTTCCGTTCGAGAAACTTGCGCTCGACACCGAGCCGTCATCGCGTGAAAATGTCCCCGCAGCATCGCCCAGGGGCATACATTGAAGAACATCTTGACCCATGTTGAGCCGCTCGCTACCAGTATTGGGTAGCCGGGGGTGGGTAAAAAGTAGGAGCCAGCTATCCCCTCGGTGGGGGAAGAGGATCCCTGACCCTCTTTTCGCCGGCATCTCAATACTATCAGCGTGTAAATCTATCTCGCAGTCCCGAACGGAGGCGCTGTTCCTCAAATCGCCCCTTTTATTTTCGTCGCGTACCCCGGTTTGGGGGTACAAATCTCCACACCTCGGGTTGTACCCCCAAAAGTACCCCCGAAGTACCCCTAAAGGCCGGTCAAGAGTGGCTACGGGGAGCGTTCCAAGCCCCACCATTCCCCGACTTTCCAGCGCCAGCTCAACAAAAACTAAGCCCTCAGGCCGATTTCTCAACCTGAGGGCTAGATCGCATGCGGAGAGTAAGGGATTCGAACCCTTGGTGCGGGGTCGCCGCACAACGGTTTTCAAGACCGTCTCATTCGGCCGCTCTGACAACTCTCCAAGCAGCGCCGCCCACGCGGGCTGCAAAAGGCTAGTTTAGCGTAGTTTCGCGCGCCGCTACACCAGTGGCGCAGCTGCTTCGAGCACAGCCCCAAACTCACCCACCGGCGTGAACTCCGGCAGCAGGATGCGCTCCATCAGATGCGCATCCATATCCGCCGAGTGGTTACCGGAATGGGTCATGCCGGTGTCCTCAAATCCCTGGCGAGCGTAGAAGTCACGCAGCGGACCCACGCAATCCAGGCGCACTCGGTCGTAGCCGTAGGTGACTGCCAGCTGGGCCATCGCGGCCAGGATCGCCCGCCCGGCGCCCTTCGCCTCAACGGCCGGATTGGCCATGAGGGTGTGCAGGTAGAGGGCGGGCATGTCATCGAACCAGATGAGCGGGTCGGAATGCAGGGCGCGCACAGCGGCGGTGATAGTGCCATCGGCCGCGCGCAAAGCCCAGAATTCGCCGGCGTTTATCTGCTCGGCGATCTTCCATACGGGCAGCGAGCCGAGCGGCCACTGGGTGTTGCCGGCGGCGGCCATAGTTTCTTCGATGGCGCGGCGGATAGTGGCGAGGGTGGGGATATCCTCACGCGTGCACCGGGTCAGGTGAGTCAATTGAGTGGTCATGAGAGTCGTCGTCCTCCGCAACTCGGTCCCACAGGGGAAATTCGGTCAGGAATTAGTCAGCGCTTGGCATGCATGAAGCAAATATGCGCTGCTGTTAGGTTGGGTTGGGGGTGGCGTCGTCGTACCGGACGAAACACCGGGGGTGTCACACGGTCATGGGCCGCTGAACGCTAGCGTAAAACAAGAAAAGTCTTCAGTGCAAGCTCTAGTAACGGTCAAGAATCGGTATCGTTGCTGTACGCGAACAGCTGGAAACGCGGGTGGTACCGCCCGGCCTCGCTTGCTGCACACAGGATTTTACACAGCGCGGGGGTTCTGTCAAAACGTGGTGTGCACCACCGGCGCTTGTCTGCCGTGAATGAAGGGCGACGACGCCGCGCCTACCGCTCACCAGCCCTGTTATCCCGCGGAAACGTGCGCGGCGGTAGCCCAACCCCGGCCCGCGGCATTAAGTCTGACAACCGCATAGGATGGTGCCATGACTTCTCTACATAAGGACCCGCACAATGATCGTGCGCAGGCCCCCGCGCCCAGCGCTGGCGCCGCGGCTGGCCGTTCGGCCCGCGCTCTCGTCACCCGTACTGCCGACCGCGATTTCCGCATCCCGGCCGTGCTGCATCGCGATAACCAGCTGACCGTCTTCTTCGATGAACGCCCGCATCCGAGCGGGGATTTTGACTGGGAAAACCTGGGCGGGGCGATGGCCGCCGATCTCCCTAATCCCAACCGTATTTGCTATATCACCGCCAAGCTCCCCGCGCCGGGCACGCCGCTGCGCGCGCAGGACCTTGAGTTTTCCGCTCCGCTCCCGGTTCCGGGAACTCCTGCGGTGTGCGGGGATCCGTGTGTGGCCGGTGCTCCGGTAGCCAGTGCTACGGGCGCGGATGCCGCAGCGCCAACCGCCGCCGGGAACGATGCCGGCATCACTCTGGCCTACGCCGCCTCGGAAGAAATCGGCTATTTCGGCTCCCGTTTTGATGGCCCGCGGCTGGAAGCTTGGATTGCCTGGGGGACCAGCCTAGATTCTCTGAGCCATACTCGGGTGGACGACGAGCTCTATAGTGAGCTGCGTTGCGATGGTCTTTTCGCCACCTCCGGCTCCACCCCGTTGCTGGGCGATACCGCGCTTCTCCCATACGTGACGAACCGCGGCGGGGAGGCTGTTATCTACGTGGTGCATGTGCGCGCAGGCAAGATTGTGGCGATTTCCGAGCCGATCCGCCCGGTGGGTACCCCAGGCCTGGACGAAACCACCCTCGAGGTATGCGGGGGAGAGGTCATCGCGAATATCCGCCTCCAGGGTTGCGGTGGGCGCGTGGTGGCACGCTCGAGCGATGGCCTGAGCTGGTCTGAACCGCAGCCCCTGAACTTCCCCGATCCGGGTTGCAATGCCAAGCTCATCACCTGCGGAGATGGCACCGTCCTCATCCATCCGCATTTGGATACCGCGCGGGAGAACGGCGCTATTATTGACGACGCCGGACGCCTGCTCCGCTCCCTGGGCCCGGGCGAATTCGGTTACTCCGACGCGGTGTGGCTCGCTGATAACCTCGCCGTCGTATTTGAACGTGAGAACTCGCTCTACCTGGACCTGATCCCGGGCGAGGAACTGCGCTAACTAAACCAGAAACGTAGCCGCGTGGCACGCCACGCAACGGGGCCGGGTGAGCTGGAAATCCAGCCCACCCGGCCCCGGTTTGTATCTCGCTTATCGCGCCGCGAGGTGCTTCTCAGCGCGAGGTGCTTTTTTCAGCGAGATGGGGAGCGCTTAGCGCCGCACGCCAGGCGTGTCGATGCCGTCGCCATCCCAGTCACCGATGAGGAGCTGATCGCTTGTCCTGCCGTAAGCGAGGCTTCCGGTGGTGTTCCCGTTTGCGTCAGCGGTATGGATGACATTGCCGCGGCGCACCCCAACGGTGTCCACGCCGTCGCCATCCCAGTCACCCACGATGACCTCATCGCCCACGCGGCCGAAGCTGAAGGTTGCGTCAGCATTACCTCCGGCCAAGGAGTTCTTGATGAAGAAACGATTACCGCGCACGGCCGCGAAGGTATCTTTGCCGTCGCCGTTCCAGTCGCCCACGATGAGCTTGTCGCCGGTCTTTCCGTAGGAGAATACGGTATCGGCGTTGCCGCTGGTCAGGGAGTTCTTCACGAACACCTTATTGCCGCGAATAACCGCGAAGGTATCTTTGCCATCGCCATCCCAGTCACCCACGACGACCTTGTCGCCAGCCTTGCCGTACGAGAATACGGTGTCAGCGTTGCCGCCGCCCAGGGTGTTCTTCACGAAGAACTGGTTGCCGCGGCGAACGGCGAGGGTTTCCTTGCCGTCGCCATCCCAGTCACCCACGAGGACTTCGTCGCCGCTGCGCCCATAGGAGAAGACGAGATCAGCAACTGTGGACGTCCACGAGTTCGAGAGGTAGTTGGCGTTACCGTGCGATTCGGGAACCGCGGGTTTGCTCGGGTCCGGTGTCGGTTCCGGGCTGGGAGTCGGGCTCGGATCCGGAGTGCCCGGAGTCGGGTCGGTGCCCGGAGTCGGCTCGGGCGAAGGTGCAGGCGAGGGATCCGGGCTCGGGTTGGGCTTGGGTGCCGGGTCCGGGCTGGGATCCGGAGTCGGATCCGGTGTCGGCTCAACGCAACCGTCTTTCACTTCAGTCATGCGGTAAACCTTGATTTCCGCGGCGGAGGCCAGTGTATTACGGACGTTTCCATAGGTTCCCGTAATGTGCAGTCGCAGGAACTTAGTGTCCTTGGCGTCAAAGAGGAAAGTGGCTGGATCAGTCGAATCCTTGAAATTCCCTTCGGCAACCTTAACCGCGCTCGCGGCATCCTTACCGGCCCACAGTTCCGCACTGCGAATGCGTCCGTTATTGCCACCTGCCATACGCGGGTACACGTCCACGCGCCCGATGTTCTCAGCCTTGGGCAGATTGAGATCGACATCCAGCGGCAATTTGATGCGCTTGCTCCAGGGCGTGTGCCAAATGGTGTCAAGATTGCCGTCAAGTAGGTTAGCTGCCCCGTTGTTTTCTTGACGTGTTTCCTCAGGAAGTGCGTTAGCGAGACTAATGCCGTCCACTAATTCGGGCTTTGATTCGCAGACCCTGTCTGCCAGAGTGGCTTCGGCAAATCCGTTGACTGCTACCTTATCTCCAGAGGTAAGGCGGAAGGGGATCTTGTAGGGCTGCTTATTGGAGAGTGCCATTTTATCGATGGTAACTGGCACCTGCACAATGCGAGTTTCTCCAGCCTTGAGGTTCTCAACCGTTACAGCTTCGGCACTCCAACCGGAGGGGAGTTCCGTCGGAGTTGCTACGAGGTTGCCGAGTGCTTCGCCGCCGGTATTCGTGATAGAGAGCGGAATCGTCGACTTGCCGCGATATACCTTGGCGTTATCCGCCGGTACCGCCGAAACGGGCAGGGAGTTCAACCAATCCAGGTGGAAATGAGCGTAAAGCATGTCATTGTTATCGCCCTCGTAGAAGATACCGTAGCGACCGTCCTGCAACGCCCACATCGTGGAGTAGGACATGGCACCGCGCTTGAATTGCTTACCAACTGACCACGTGCGCCCGTCGTCGTACGAAATACGCACGAGACCGTTTGAACGCGAGGTCGCGGATGACGAGGAGTAGAGCAAAATCTTCGCCTGCGCACTGCCTTGCGGAGCGTTCGGGAACGCGCGGATAATCGAAGCGTTATTGCGCGGGTCGGGCAGCTGCCATTCAACCTGCATCGGGGTGTAGGTCTGGCCGCCGTCCTTCGAGAAGGCGATCTTGCGGGCCATAATGCCGTCCGAGGACCGCGAGTTGAGCATGACGGTGCCGTCGGAAAGCTCCACGACCTTGTTCTCGTCCATGTTCCCGTAGACCGGCTGGCCGGGGGTCCAGGTGGCGCCATTGTCATCCGAGTAGACGGAGACGGCGGCGTAGCCCTTGCCATTCGGCATAGTCATGGTGAACTGCTGGATGAGGCGGCCCTTGTGCGGGCCGTACTTGAGCTGGATACCAGCGCCGGAGGCCGCGAAGCGGGAGCGAATATTCTCATCGAAGGTGATGTCCTTGGTGATAATGCGCGGGTCGGACCAGGTCTCTCCGTGGTTATCGGAGTAGATAAACTGAGCGTGCAGCACGTTACGGTCGTTGGAATCGGTGCCGGGCTGAGAATCCTGGAAACGTTTGTCGTAGGAGAACACCGAGAACAGGAAAATACGCCCGGTTTCCTCATTCACCACGAAGGAAGGATCGGAGTAACCGTACTTATCGGAGTCGTGGATACTTCCCTTGCCCTGCAGAATTTCTTTTGGTGCTTCCCAGGATCTTCCCTTGTCCTTAGAAATGCGCAAGGTGATGTGATTCGGGTTGGGTGAATCTGCGCAAGAACCGGGGCGACCGTCATAAGCCGCGAGGATCCAGCCGTTCTTTGCTTGGGTGAGTGCGGGGATACGGTAGCAGTGATTCGGCTTATCGCCTTTCTTTGCCAAGCGTACAGTCTTCATGTCCTTGCGATCAGTGGGGATGGTGGAAGGGTCCGGCTGATCCTTAATGTGCTCATTAAGCACTACTAATTCGGGGAGTTCCGCACGAATGTTATCTTGGAGAACTTCTGTTCCGTTGCGGTCCTTAGTGGCGCGGAACACCACATAGGGGGTAAAGGCGCCCTCTTCGGCATCATCTTCGGTGACGGTATATGTGATTGATGAGCAGCCTTGTGTTTCGCCAGGTTTTAAATCTCCCCAGCGGCAATTCGGTGCTTTTGGTGGCAGAAAGCCCTTGAGGTTCGATTGATAAGGGAAGGCCGTGATTTTTTGGTCCGATGTGTTGGTGTACGTCACGGCGAAGCGTAGTTCTTCCCCAATTCGTACGGAGCCTTCATCTCCATCGTCAATACGCTCGAAAGTTATCTTCATGTATGAAGATTTGGTAGAATCTTGGTCTTGACTAGGTGTTGGCGGTTTTGCGGTGTCGAGAGTTTCCGTGGGGGCAGGCTTGGCTGCGGGGGACTCTTCCCCCGGGCTAGCCCACGCTGTCAACGGCGTGACCGTGAGGGCAACCGTGGCAGATAGTGCCGCGAATGCCTTCCACCCACGCCGGGGGTGAGGAGTTGACATTGTGCTATTACCTTTCTGGCAGACATCATCGTCTCGCCTGACGCTGTTGTCAGACAAAAACGAAAATAGCACAGCAACTCCGCACTTGGAAAGTTGTTGTCAGACAAGAATGCTCAGCGGAACAGCGTTCCGGTCACATAAAACAGTGTTTCGGGCATGCAGAACGACGTTGTGGTCATGCTGTGGAACGTTGTTTTGGTGGATGTCGCGGCCGTGGCGGGTCTATTTCTCCGCGCTTCGGTACGACGGCGCAGCTCAGTCGGCACGTACTTTTCCTAGAGAGTACCGCTCTGATTATAGCGATTGGAACGAACCCGCAGGTAGGCCCAGGCTGGTGGGGTGTACCAGGGGGTTAGTCAAAAAAGCGCTCTTGATGTGCTGGGCAATCTTGTCGGGTCAAGTTGTTCCGGGAGAAGTGACGCGAAGCAAATGTGCCATCACTGTCAGCACGCCGAAGACCTTTTCGCTTTGGCCTTCGGGAAGCGACTCGAATTCAGACAGGGTCCGTAATGCTGCGGTCGGCGCTGGGACGAAGGATTTATTCCACAGACGTCCGTGATGAGCACAGATATTACGAACCACAGTTAGTTGCTCCAGCCAACGCATCAGAGGTGGTTGTGTTTTCGCTTTTCGTTGCTGGTTTTTCGACAAGGTTTCAAGGTAAATGTCAATGTTCAACCCTCTGGAAATTTCACGTTGTTCCTTGGCGGGAAGGCCTTCAAATAGTCGTGAAATATCCGCAAAATCGAGTATTTCAGCTAGAACCCAGAATGGGTACTTTCCGTCGTACTCGTCGCGGTAATGTTTGATTGCTTCATTGTTTTGCCCGACTCTGGCAACCCGTTTCTGCACCGTTGCCATCCATTTTTCATGGTTGAAAGATGGGCGAAAGTAGCTAGGGTTGGTATACCCTAAGGGGGCGTCTACGCATAGCACTTCTCCGATGCGAGTCCGCATTGTAATCTCGATGCGTTCCATGCCGTCGTGGACAAGTGTGCGGAGTTTTCTATCCGCCTCATAAAGCTCAACTGCGGCCAGAAACGTGGTGCCTGGTGCAAAGATGTCGCGGCGGTGTCCGTTGGGCATGAGGATACGAGCCGGATACCAATATGCTGACAGGCGGTAGTAGCTCACATTGGTTAACCATTGCCGAGCTAAAGCGGCATCAACATCCATGCCGCGGTCACGCAGCAGGCCAATATGCTCATCAATGGTTGCGGCTGGCTTCACCTGCTTGGTCAACGCTGCCCCTAGAAGCGGTAAAAAGAGGCTTATAGGACAAAATGTGTTGGTTACGGTTTAGTAGGTTTGGTTCCATTTAGCCCCGTTGTGTAGATCGGTCC
>NZ_JBOZCJ010000037.1:0-10939 GCF_051265215.1 Actinotignum stranguriae | reverse complement strand
GTGGGTGATTTTGATGGGGATGGTAAGGATACCTTTGCGGTGCGCCGCGGAAATACCTTCTATGTCCAGAACTCGCTAGTTGGTGGGAATGCTGAGCAGGTCTTCTCCTACGGACGCGCCGATGACCGGGTCTTCGCCGGGGACTTCGACGGGGATGGTAAGGATACTTTCGCGGTGCGCCGCGGAAACACCTTCCACATCAGTAACCGCCTCACCGGAGGAGATGCTGAAGCGACTCTTGCCTATGGGCGCCACGCTGATACGGTCTTCCTCGGGGACTGGGACGGCAACGGAACGGATACCCCGGCCGTGCGCCGATAGAACGAGTGAGATCCCCCTGTATTTTCACCTTTAAATATTAAAAGAACCCCGATGCGTCGCTACTTATGGTGACGACACATCGGGGTCCTTTGTTGCATCGCGTAAAGATAAAGCTGAGAAACATCTTCTTGGTTAGTAGCTCGAAGATCACTAAAATGAAACAACCTCGCATTTGCCAAGGTCAGAGGGCTGTTTATTCCGCAAGGGCAGCGTTGAGTGCTCTCGTATTCCTCGAAATCACATGACTCTAAACAAATACAGTAAGAAACTCGGTATTGTCATCTTGTCACTATAGCTGGTGCAAAATATCAAGTCACAGTGTCAAGAATGTGCGCGTCGAAGTGTGCCCTCGGTGGCGCTGTTGAAAGGATTGCAGATGAAACTACGGGAAGAAAAAATTGGACAGGGGGTGAATCGGCTTCGCACCATCGCCGCGGGTTTGGTTTCCGGAATTATGGTTACCGGCGCTACGCTCGGCACGGCTTGGGCTGCGCCGGATAACACCGCTCCGACCCTGGAAATACAAAACGTCACAATCGCGAGCACATATCCCTTCGATCTGAAACGCATGATCGTGAAAGCCGGGGACGCAGAAGATTCTCAGCTCGGAAGTGATGACGTTGTCGTTACGAATAAGGGTGGTTTCACGGAAGGGAAAGATAAACCGAAGTATTCCGTGTATAACAAGGTTCGGGATTACACCATCGAATTCTCCCTCACTGATAGTGGAGGGAAGACCACCAAAGCTACAGGAACGGTAACAGTCGTTCCGAAGCGCCACCTGGAACGCTCCCATTCGTCAGCGAATGTCCTCGGTCGGGATACTAAGTATGGGAATACCCCGACCGAATCAAATGTGGCATTCCCCGCCGATCAGAGCACACCGTATGAATTCAAGCTGAAGTATGTTGATGATCAGACGAAAGAACCCGTTGCCGGGTTGAATCTCTGGTTCGAACGCAATAGCGAGATTATCAACGGAAATAAAGGGAAATTCTTCACCACTGATGCTAATGGTGAGATTAGTTTCTCGATGACTCGTGAGGAACTTGCCGCCTATTCCGAGGCGGATAAGCCCAACAAGCATTATCTCACTGGCTATGATCCAGCCGCACATATGAGATTTCTACAGCTCGTTGAGAAATTTGAGTACTCTCCGCATTTGATGGCAATCTATGATCCGACACCGGGCCTTCCCATTGAGAAAGCGCACTACATCTATCCGGATGGCTCCACGCAGAATTTCAATATTGGTCTGTGGGGAGAAAAGCAAAATCGGGTCAAGTTCAATGCTATCGATACCGTATACGAGATTGAGGAGGGCAGTGACTTCTATACAGGACCTCAACGGAAACAGGAAGAGGTCGATAAAGCCCAGACTAACCTAAAGAAACTTGTTGATTCGTATAGCTATTTGAAGAATTCGGGTACTGAAGAGAACCCTGATTATCAGTGGACCACCATCCTTAGCGGAAACGATGCGCCTATGTATCGCGTAGCTTCCGGTAGTGTGGATACGTCCACCCCAGGCGAGTACCAGCTCACGTTACAAGCAGGTCCTTTTGCTGATTGGATTTGGCAGGACAATGAGATGGGCCTTCGTTCCTATGCGGAAGATACCGTAAAGGTTCGGGTTGTTCCGAAGCCTGTTGTGAATTTCAAGCAGCTCCTTCCCGATGGTTCTACCAAGGCCGAATCTTCAGTTAAGGTAAGTCGTAATACTGTGGTTTCCCAGCCGGGTTTCCCGACCGTTAACACGGAAGAAAAGGATCACGTTTTCAAGGGATGGTTCAAAGATGAAAGCTTCACACAGCCTTTCGATTTCACCACCCCGATTACGGCTGACACAACTGTGTATGGACAGTGGGCTGCCGTCGCTAAGTACACGGTTACTTTCGATACTCGTGGCGGAAACGTAATTCCTTCCCAGCAGGTTAAAGCTGGATCTCCCGCACAAGAACCTGAGAATCCGATTAAGGAAGGTCATGCCTTCATCGCGTGGTATCTCGATGGTCATCAATATGATTTCGCTACCCCGGTTAAATCTGATATTACTTTGACTGCGGAGTGGGATCAGATTCTATACAACGTTACTTACCGTTATGACGATGGGGTAACACCGGATGGTAACCGGCAGGTACTTCATGGCAAACAGGCCGAAAATATCGCACCTCCTGTTCGGGATGGATACAAGTTCATTGGCTGGTTTAAGGACGGTCAGCCTTATGATTTCTCCACTTCAGTTACGGGTGACATTACTCTCACTGGTCAATGGGAGAAAATAACAACGAAGCCTGGTGGTGATCCGGGGACGAAGCCTGGTGGTGATCCGGGGACGAAGCCTGGTGGTGATCCGGGAACGAAACCGGGGACTCCCAGCCCTAATCCCACCAATTCGGGTACCGACAATGCAATCAGTTCCACTTCCGCCAAAAAGCTCGCGCATACAGGAACGGCAGCAGCTGGTGGTATTGCAGGAGTTGTACTGCTTCTTGCCACCGGCCTTGCCTTCGTTCGGTTGCGCCATTGGGACAGAAAATAACTACGGCAAGTAGCCACTACGGTTACGGGAAAACAGTAATGTAAACGAAGCCTCTGGAAACGAAGCTATAAAAGCTTCCTCCAGAGGTTTCGTTTACGTGGTAACGGTGCCGGCTTTCTATACTGCTGAGTGGCATTGCTCGCCAGGGTAGGAAATGAACAAGAGTTACCTGGAGACTTGATAATAAACGAAACAGGTCCGCTGCACTTCGGCAACGGACCTGGATGGTAAAAGAATTGTGAGTTATGCACCGCGGCGGCGCTTGGCAGCCCGCCGCTGCGCCAATTCATCAACCACTTCTTCTTCAGCACGTTCGGTGGGAAGTTCTGAAAGCGAACCCTGGATTTCACGCCAGACACGGCCAACCGCGATGCCGAAAACAGCCTGGCCACCCTTGACCAAATCAATGACTTCATCATCGGACGTGCATTCGTAGACCGAAGCGCCGTCGGACATGAGGGTGATGCCGGCCAGATCTTCCACCCCGCGATCCTTGAGCTGCGCAATAGCAACCCTAATTTGCTGGAGCGATACCCCGGTATCCAAGAGGCGCTTGACCACCTTAAGGACCAGAATGTCCTTAAAAGAGTAGAGCCGCTGGCTGCCGGAACCCGAAGCGTTTTGGACGGTAGGCGAAACGAGGCCGGTCCGATCCCAGTAATCGAGTTGGCGGTAGGTGATGCCTGCGGCCTTGCAGGCGATCGGACCGCGGTAGCCGGTTTCGGCGTCGAGCTCGGGAAGAGGATCGCCGAAGAGCATCGGTTGGGTACGCCGATACGTCGCGTCCTGGGCAGTCGCGTCGCTCATAGTCTCTCCGTTTCGCAGCGTGGATTCTGGCCGGTTGCCAGTGTTAGCTACCACGATATAGCAGGCCGGCCAGCAGGTCAGCGCCCGGTGCGGCGTGTCTAAAGCTCAACTTGAGCTTTAGGGGAAGGTGCCGCAAACAAGCACCGTTTACTACTCCCCTAGCTTACCGCACCCATCCTTGAGATTGGCTAGTTGCCGCCACTTAAAGCCCGCGGCGCCGGCACGCTCCCACATGAGAAGCGGCCGGCGCCGTCGTTCTCACCGCGATGTGATAAAAGATACACGCGGTGTTATTGTGACAGTTGAGGTACCTGAGGCAAGCGTGCGAGATACCGCGCGCCAGCCCTCAGCGCACCGTTCAATCAGCCCTCGTAGGCAGCAATCTCCGCGGCGATGCGTTCCTTGAGCGAGGCCGGCGCCCAGGAAATATCCACCGCATTGCGCGCGAAACGCTTGAGGGTCTCCTTATCTACTCCGGCTTCGTCTGCCACGCGTTGGTAATTCTCCGCGATATAGCCACCGAAATAGGCCGGGTCGTCCGAATTGACAGTAACCTTGACCCCCCGCTTATCCAGTTCGGTGAGCAGTCCCACCTTAGAGCCGTCGGACACCCAGGTATTGGAGATCGGGCAGGAGGTCAGACCGATACCGTGCTCAGCCATGTATTCCACCAACTCGGGCTTTTCCACCACATTCGTACCGTGGTCCACGCGGTCTACACGCACATCCTCGAGAACCTGACGAATATGCTCCGCTGAATCTGCAATATCGACGTCGCAGTGCATCGTCAGCTGATAGCCCAGCTCGCGGGCCTTCGTGAACACCGCCGCGAACTTGGAGGGCGGGTTGCCGGTTTCATCCGAATCAAGCCCCACGCCGATAATCCAGGGGCGGTACGGCAGGGATTCCAGCAGGGTTGCCATGGCGTATTCGGCCTGGAAATCCCGCAGGAAACACATAATCAGAGCGCTGTCCACACCCAGCTGTTCGCGCGCCTCAATCTGGGCACGCCGCAGCCCGGTGATGACGGTATGGAATTCCACCCCGCGCGAGGTATGCGCTTGCGGATCGAAGAACATCTCCACGTAGCGAACGTTTTGGCGCGCTACCTTGTGGAAATACTCCATCGCGAGGTCATAGAAATCTTCCGCGGTGAGCAGCACGCTCATGCCTTCGTAATACGCGTTCAGGAAGGAAGCGAGGTCATTGAATTGGTAGGAAGCCCGCACCTCCTCTTCGCTGGCGTAGGGAAGCTCCACACCGTTGCGCGCGGCGAGCTTGAATTTGAGATCGGGTTCCAAGGTGCCTTCAATATGCAGGTGGAGCTCAACTTTGGGCAGACCCTGCACGAAGGGGGATATCGCAGTCATATTTTTCCTTTCTGCGTGGTTACGTTCGCGGGTACGCGTTACGTTACCGCGTTGCAATAACGGGGTCGACGACGTCAAATTTGACGCAGTCAATGAGGCCGAGATCGGTGATCGCCCAATCGGGAATCGCGGTGATGGACAGGAAGATGAGCTGGCCAAAGGGCGAATCGAGATCCGCACCCAGCACCTCCCGGGCAGCCCGGTCCATCTCCGCTTCGGCGGCGGCCATATCTTCGGCTACCAGGTCGGCAACAATGCCACCCACCGGGAGGGGCAGCGAGGCAACAACCTCGCCATCACACACCGCAACCTGTCCCCCGCCCAGGCGGGAAACTTCGTTAATCGCCAGCGCGATATCCTCCGGGTTTACTCCCGCGCACACCACATTGTTATCGTCCGGGGCCGCCGAGGTGGCAATTGCCCCGCGCTTGAGGCCGAAGCCCTGAATAAAAGCAACGGGCAAATTCGTGGTTTTGCCGTAGCGTTCCGCTACGCATACATAAATGGCATCCTGGGCAGTATCGGGTTGTACTTTGCCGTCCACGACCTCGAGTTCCACCTCAGCGCCGGGGCGCTTGAAGGCAACATCCTTGGAGAGCACGATGGTGCGCACTCGCGCCGAGGTAGCCGAATCGGCAACCCGAACTGCGATGCGATCAGCGCCGACCGGGGCGAGCTTGAAAGTATCGAGCACCGCGGCGGTACGCTGCGGCGCATGCGGGGCGTGCACCGCAGCACCGTTCTGCGCCACGATCCTCCCACCCTTGAGGACCGTGCGGGGCCGGAAATCATCGAGGGAATCAACGAAGAGAATATCCGCGAAACGCCCCGGAGCAATCGCACCGATGCGGTCATCGAGTTGGAACATCCGCGCGGTGTTAATCGTGGCCATCTGGATCGCGGTGACGGGATCAATTCCCTTCGCAATGGCCAGGCGCACCACGTAATCGAGGTGGCCGCGGCCCAAAATATCGGTGGCCGTCACATCGTCGGTACAGAAACCAACCCGGTGGGCGGGTGCGCCCATCTCGGTGATGAGCTTAATATTTTCCTCGAGCATCGGGGCGGCGGTGGATTCCCTGATAAGGATATTGATGCCGTTGCGCATCTTCTCCAGTTCTTCTTCAGGAGAATATGATTCGTGACATAGAGTTACGCCCGAAGCTGCGTAGCCAGCTACCCGGCGGGCATCCACGAGCGGTGCGCAGCCAAAGGCGTGCAGGCGGTTTTCCTCGGCCAGGTCCATGGCGGTGAGGACTTCTTCATCACCGTATTCCACCATTTCCTGCACGGTTTCCCACAGGCCCACGCATTCGGGCATGCGCTGAACTTTCCGATGGTCTTCCACCGCGAAACGGTGCCCGACGGTAGATTCAGGAACCGTGTAGGGAGCTTTAGCGGGCGCACCCCACCACACTCGCATGGAGGATTCTTCGGCTTCGGCCAGGAATTCCTTGACGCCTTCCAGGCCTGCGGATACCAGGATCTGGTCGAGGCCGGAAATAACGGAGGTTGTTCCGTAGCGGGATACCAGATCCGCGAACATCGTCACGGAGAGCTTGGAGCATTCGATGTGCTGATGCCCGTCAATGAGACCGGGAGTCAGATAGGCGCCGTCGGCATCAATAATGGTGGTGTTCGGGCCGCGCTGCGCGTCCACGTTCCCCACCGCGGCCACGCGCCCGTAAGCGATGGCGACGGAGGCGGGGTAGGTTTCCCTAGTGAGAACGTTTACCAGAATTCCGTTGTTAATAATGGTGTCGGCGTGGGCGCGCCCGTAGGCGACATCAAGAAGCTGACGATGAGGCATGAGTTTCTCCTAAAAATAATGACGTTGTTGCGGGGTGACGGTATGCGGCCTTTAGGCAGCGGTAATGAAGGCCCGGCGGGCAGCGCGTTCGCGTTCGCGCACCGGGCGCAGAGCCAGGTAGATTAGCGCGGAGGCGATCACTCCGGCGGGAATGGACAGATCGGGTGCCGTGGCGGGTACGTCCACGAGAAGTCGGGTGAGCGGGCCCACCAGGTAGCCAGAGTTTGTGAAGAGCGCTGAGCAGAGCATGCCGCCCAGCAGCGCGGCCATTCCGGACCAACGCACCCCGCCGATTCCCCAGTAGGGGCCGTGGGATTCAATCGCGAGGCCGGAAAGATGGTAGGTGCCGTGCCGGGCCACCCAATCCAGCAAATATACGGTCACCCACGGCGCCAGCCAGATGCTTAGCGAGGCGGCGAAAGCATTGAGGAGGCTGTAGAACGCTTCCTGCTGGATCGCGAAAATGCAGATGGCCACGCAGATGAGGCTGTCGATGCACACGATAACCATGCGCGGAACGTGGATACCGGCGGTCTGCAAATTCAGGCCGGAAGAATAGAGGTTGGTGCCGTTTTGGAGCAGCAAACCGACCATAACAAGAATGAGGAAAGGTACCGCAAACGCCGGGCTGAGGATCGCCGGGACGGCCAGCGGATTAGAAAGTTCCACCTCAGCGGGAACCGCTACAGTCGCCATCGCGGCCCCGAGGGCCTGGAGTAGCACGTAGGGAATAAACCCACCCAGCGCCGCCCAGGTTCCCACTGCGAGTGGCGAAGAATGAGCGGGTAGATAACGGGAGAAATTTGCTCCGCTGGGCGCCCAGGAAAGCCCGCCCGAAACAATAACGAGCGAGGTTGCAGAAATCAGGGTGAAGAGTGAATCGGTACCCGCGGAGGAGCCCGGCGCGGCCTGCGGAATAATCAGGGCTGCTAACACAATAAAAGCCACCGTGAAAATCATGGTTGCGTATTTTTGTGCTGCCATGAGTATCCGGTGGCCAAGAAGGGGAAGAAGAAGCTGAATACCCGCAAGAAGAACGACGACGGTAATCTGCGCGCCGCCCTCCAGGGCGATACCCGCACGAGCGAGGAGTGCCTCACAGGCATAGTAAACGAGAATGAGTCCCCCGGCTTCGAAGCCGATGAGCATCAGCCAGGACAAAACTCCATTAATACGAGCTCCGCGAGTACCGAGTGATGCTCGCGAAATGGTCATCGTGGTGGTGCCGGTTAGTGGCCCTTGAATGGAGGTTAGCGCGAGAAGCGGGTATGCGATAACGTTGCCGATTACGATAACGGCGAGCGCTTGCGTGAATGAAAGTCCGTAAAGCAGCACCAGCATGGCGCCGTAGGACACGGTAAAAATATTAGTGGTTGTGCCCGCCCACAGGAAGAAAAGATCGCGGGGGCGACCGTACCTTTCGTGGGGCGATACAAGGTCGATACCTTGGGTTTCCACAGAACCTGACATTAATTGTCTCCTGCTAGTTGAGGTGCCCAGCATGACCTGGGTTCGGTTCAATCGATATGAAGTTGTACTGCCACCTTACTCCTGAGTGGGTGGTGCTGTCTGCCTGACGTGGTTCATTTTTGCGCAAAAGGCTACTTGCCGGAGCGGCGAGCGGGCCTTAGTGCATTAAGACGAGGTTGAAAACATGCCCCGTGAGCGCGGCGGTGGAACGCACCTTAGCGCAGTTCCACTTCGACGTTTTCCGTGAGAAGAGCGCCGTAAAGCCGCGCGATGGTGGTGCCGTCTTCGGCGGCCTGGTTGAGGGCGCGCTCGGAGGCAACCGGTGTTTTCTTTGCCAGCTCGGTAGCTAGCTGGGTGGTAATCATCACGGCTTGAGCGTGTGCGGAATTTTTGACGCTGCGAATCTGACGTAGATCATAACCGGCTTCCAGCAGCATCACGCAGTAACGCACAATATCCGCCGATTGGGCGGATAGGCGCCCGCGTGCGTCGGTAGCAAGGATGCCAGCGGTGACGAGCTCCTCAATGGTGCCCAGAGCCGCTCCGGTCATATCGGCCAGTTCGGCTTGAGTAATACGTTCGCCTGGTTTCGGGCGGCGCACTTCCGGTGCGGCGACGGCGCGCATTCCCCCGGGGCGCCCCGGGGCCTCAATGATGCCCTCGTCGAGCTGACGCAGCTCCTCCCGGATTTGATCGAGGGGTAGGAAACGATCACGCTGTTCCCTCAGGATGAAGCGCAAACGCTCGGTATCCGAGGTGGAAAAAAGTCGCTGATTAGTAGCGGTGCGATAAGGGGAAATAAGATTAATGGATTCGTAATGCCGGATCTTCGACACCGAGAGCATGGGGAACTCGTCCGTGAGTGCACGGCGAACCTCCCCGATACGCAGAGTTGGTTCGTGGCTGAGGTCATGGGGCCAGGTGCTCGGGCTGCCATCCGTCCGCATGCGGCGCGGCGCGCAAGTGTGCGGGAAGGAAGAATCCGAAGTGGCCGTAGAAGCGCGAGATATCACCGGTGTATCACGCACCGGCTCGCGAAGCGTAGAAAGTTAACCGGAATTTTCCGATTTGGATCTCATCACCGGTGCGGAGTACAGCGTCATCGACTCGTTCCCGATTTACGTAAGTGCCGTTGAGAGAACCGGAATCACGCACGTGGAACGTATCGCCGCGGCGGAAGAACTGAACGTGCTTACGGGAAACAGTGACGTCGTCAAGAAAAATATCGGCGCGTGGGGAACGTCCCGCATTCGTCACTTCCCCATCAAGTAGGAACCGAGCTCCGGAATTGGGACCGGAGAGCGCAATAAGGAGCGCGGAGCCGGCAGGGAGCGCATCAATAGCGGTACATTCTTGCGGACTGAGATGCCGTTCGGCCACCGGTTGATCAGGTTGCGCGCCGATAGCGGTGAAGCGAGAAGTTTCCGTAGGCGCGGGTGCGGCCGACCTCGGATCAAATTGTTCAGCCATATGACTTCTCCTTCACTGCCCTGGGGCGCTCCCCGGGCGCGTCTTTATCGGTAACAATCCTATAACGATTCGGGGTGATAACTCTAGTGAGGCTATCCGTTCCGAAAGATACGTCAGAGCCGTTGTGTCGGAGTGATGGCACCGGCTAGGCGTATCACAGTTCCGAGGGAAGAGCGTGCTACGTCACCTTCTGAGATTTGTATTTGTCTGCGCTCATGAGGTAATCTCATGTGGTCCACGTGGCGATGACCCGGTGTTGAAATCAGGTTTTCGGAACGGGGGTAGCGCTAAGTTTTCTTATCGCTTCGGGCTATGGCGCAGTTTGGTAGCGCACTTGACTGGGGGTCAAGGGGTCGTGGGTTCAAATCCCGCTAGCCCGACAATGTGATGTCCCGCGTCATAGGTCCGCCTGTGACGCGGGATTTTTCGTGTTTTCGGGCGGGATGTCTCACGTGATATGTCCGGGTATGTCCCGCGTCATGTGTCCGTTTTTCTTCGTGTTTTTCTTTTGGTAGTTCCGGGTCGGGTCGATGGTGAACTCGGCGATTATTTCCCCGCTGGCTCGGTTGATGATCAGGACGTTGGGGCCGTGGGTAAGAGCGATGACTGCCTGTCCTTGGTGGGCTCTCCCGATTCCTAGATGGCGTAGTTTGCCGGCGTAACGCAAGGTGATGGTGCCCGAGGTGTCTATTTTGTCGATACGCACTCTCCAGTACGCTTCACATGCCTTATTTTGTGGGTGTGGGTGTGGACGTATGTCGTGGGACATGCGCGGACGTATGTCGTGGGACATGCGTGTTTAGGTTGTGGTGGGGTGGGATGGACATATGTCCTGAAACTAGACACCGCTAGCCCGACAAAAAGTCCGGTATCAAGCCAAAACTGATACCGGGCTTTCTTGGTAGAAGAGCAATCCTATGTTGAACCTCATGTTGATTTGAGGCTAATGGACAAAAGTGTGGCTAGTGACGGCGTGTCGTTGGCTTAGAACCGACTTGGATCCGTACGAACTGGATGATCCACAGACAAAGCGCGAGGGAGAGCACCGTTTGAATCCGATTTCGTGTCCCTAACGCGCTGTGAGACTTGTGTGTAGCTGATCTGGGATCGGCTGGCAGGATAGATCATAGCCACGGTGGCGTGCCCCGC
>NZ_JBOZCJ010000036.1:0-11305 GCF_051265215.1 Actinotignum stranguriae | reverse complement strand
GCTCAATAAGGCTGACTTTTCGTTGCTATGGCAGGGCAAACCCCGGATATAAGACCCACCATTTGTCTATTAGCCCTACAAAGCAGTACCCCCAAAGTTACGCGGCAAGCTGGCTGACACGTCCCGCAGTAATACCGAGAGCCGACGCGATTTCCCGCGTAGAGTACCCTTCCTCCCGCAAAACATGGATGGAATGCAAGGTTGCTTCCCGCAGACGGGCCTGTTCAACTTGGAGCTCGAGCCTCCTCTTAGCGATTGCGAACGCCACCTGAATCTCCGGGCTTAAACCTTCACCAGCTTCTAGCTGGATATTGAATTTAGCTCCGCTGGGTAAATCTGCAGCGAGAACGATTGCATCCATCATTCCTTTGCACAGTTTTTTGAGGGTGGGGGCAAAGTCTACAGCTTCGGGAAATTCCACACACTGACCAAGCCAGTCGGTTTCCTCGCGGGTTACAGTAACGCGGTAGGTTTTCATTTTGTGAGCCATCCTTTCCCAAGTATTGGGGCGAGTTGTTTTTCGATGGTTTTCAGGGTTCCGATGCGAATGTCGTGGCTCCCATGTTGTGGGACAGTTGCGAAAACGGTCTGTCCGTCGCGCGTGAGTTTGTAGCGGCGATGTGAACCTTCTTGCCGGACGCATTCGCCTCCCACTCGCTCAATGCGTTTGTTGATTTCTCTCGCCTTCACACCCATGAATTTAGCCGCTAAACAATAACATGTCAAGGAGCTAAACACCCCAAGCCTCCCGGACGCCCGAGGAACAAGGGGTTTTCCCGAGATGTACCGCGCACGTACGACAAGTGCAGTACAGGTCTGAGAACACCTAGCACCCCGACGGGACACGTGTGACTACTGGGCATCTTGAGATTACAGCACTTCCAGCGTAGTACGACTTGCCCCCTCACCTCTCATATATGAACATAGGTACCCAGCTCGACGGCCCACACCTTCGATGGCTATGGACGGTAAGATATGTATCGCGGCGCTTTGATGGGCGCTTCATCGATGAAGTAACGCAAAACTTCATGCCGCTTTATTTATACAACCATAGACGAGGGAAGTTATATCAGCACCACTGCAGTGCTCCGGATGCGGTAGCAACAATATTTCCGTGCAATTCGTAGAAAGCGGTCAGCACTCCGCCCGTAAAGGACTCGGCGGGCTTGGCCGTCTTAACAACTCGGCACGGAAAGTCACTGGGATGATGACATTCGGTACATCGAACCTTTTTTGGAAGAAATCTGAAGGAACCATCCACACGAAAACAAAGAACGGCAAAATGGCCATTTGCCAAAGCTGCGGTAATAGCTGGAAAATCTAGAGATTCTTCCGATTTACCCCGTAGGCACATGCTGCCTGCGGGGTAAATTGATTCTCACAACATGGTCCACCTTATGAATGAGCATGGCCACCGTAACTCCAGCTAATCATGAAGACCGTCGTCGCCAATACCTTCGAGCTGCTCAACGTGGAAAATACCGGTTTCTGCTTTACCCTCAGGCCAACTGTCACGGAATAACCGCCGCGGGGCGGGAAGCTTCTTCGGCTTCCCGCCCCGCGTGCATCCATTTATTTTTTGAGGCCGGCGCAGTTCTCGACCGATTTCCGGTCAAGCCCGGCCAAGTTCCAGCCAGGTTGCGGTCCACTCTCGGTCCGGTCTCAGCCGAATTCCCGTCCGGCCCCGCCCCGAATCGCCACGCCATTCGCGCGAGTCCGGGCCGCCTAGCTGCGCCGTCGTACCAGAAGATGCCGCTAGTTGCTAGCGTGCGTGCCCTCCGCACCGCGCGAAGCATCGCGCGAAACGTCCGCGCCGCTCACGTTATCCGCACCTGCGGCACCGCCCGCGCGCGTCGCACCTTCAGCATGCCCCGCGATTTCCACGAGCTCTGCAAGCTCCGGTGCGCTCTGCACCCGCTGGCTCGCCGGCGTGCGCGCCAGCTTCCCATCGGGCTGAACATCCCAGGACCGTTCCAGGTGACCTTCCGCAAGCTCCGCACCCGCGGGGGCCGAGGCCGGCGTCGCCGGTTCGAGGGACGTACCGCGCAGGCGCGAAACCGCGCGCATGCAGTGGTAGATAATAATGGCACCGAAGGAACCGAGCGCGATTCCTTCGAAGACCATATCCCCCACCGCCCAGGTGTAGTTCGCAATCGCAACCACCATCGCCACCGCGGCGGTATTGAGATTGACCGGATCGGAGAAGTCCACGCGGTTCTGCACCCAGATACGCACCCCAAGCATCCCGATCATGCCGTAGAGGATTGTGGCCGCGCCACCCAGCACCCCGGGAGGAATCGTCGCAACAACCACGCCGAACTTCGGGAACATGGACAGCAGCAAGGCGCTCACCGCCGCCACAATGTAGGCCGCGGTGGAGTAGACGCGAGTCGCAGCCATCACTCCGATGTTTTCCGCGTACGTCGTGGTACCCGAGCCCCCGCCCGCGCCGGCGAAAACGGTCGACAGGCCATCAGCGAACAGCGCCCGGCCGGTTACCCCGTCCAGATTGCGGCCGGTCATCGCGGACACCGACTTCACGTGACCCACGTTCTCCGCGATCAGCACCAGCACCACCGGGACGAACAACCCGAGGGTGGACACATCGAAAGCCGGGGCGTGGAAAGTGGGGACACCCACCCAGCTGGCATCGCCAATAGCGCTGAAGTCCACTTCGCCGCGGATGCAGGCGCATACATAACCGATAATGACGCCGATGAGGATGGAAAGACGCCCGATAATGCCCTTGAAGAGAACCGTGACCGCGAGCACCGCCACGATGGTCACCACCGCGGTCACCGGCGCGGCCTTGACGTTATTCCAGGCAGCGGGAGCCAGGTTGAAGCCGATGAGTGCCACGATCGTGCCGGTCACCACCGGGGGCATGAGCTTATCGATCCACCCCGCACCGAAGACCATGACGATGAGGCCGACTACCAACAGGGCCGCACCTGTCGAAATAATGCCACCCTGGGCGAGCGCCATCCCGTGCGAATCAATGGGACCGCCGCCCTGGGTGTAGCCGGTCACCGCACCGATGGGCGCAATGAGGGCAAAAGAAGAGCCCAGGTAACTGGGCAATTTTCCGGCGGTAATAAGGATAAAAAGAAGGGTTCCGCATCCCGTGAAGAACAATGTCGTCGAAGGATCGAAACCCGTTAATAGGGGAACGAGGAACGTTGCGCCAAACATTGCAACAACGTGCTGCATTCCAATGCCGATTGTGGCTGGCCACCCCAGCCGTTCGTCCGGTTGAACCACCTCACCCGGCGCGATGCGCACACCGTCGCCGTGAAGTTTCCATACTTGTGCCATGAATGCTCTCCTCGTTGCTCTTCGCGCGGGCTTACCCGCACATCAGAAGGAATGGGTTCGCAATCTCGCAGTGGCGACCGGGGTACCGCGTGGCGACCGGCCCGCCCACACTCGTTTGAACCTGAATTAGTGTATGGCTTTTTGCGGTCGCTGCAAGTCCCGCGCGACTCGCTTCACAGGGGCGACGACGCCGCTACCGCTCAAAAACTAGGTAAACACTACGTAAACGAGGGGAGATGGGATGTGTCACAATGCCTGCATGAGCATACACACGAGCAGCCCACGCACCTAGGCCGCTAGCTACCGTGCCAGCACCTGCACAAACACACTCACGAGCACGGCAATGCGGGCTATCTCCCAGCGCGCGCAGCTGCTTTTTTAGGTCTGGTGAACTAGCGTTAAACCGTGACCCAGCAGCATCTTGGGCCCCGCGAGGCCTACCGTCGTAAGATCCAGCAGCGCCAGACCGTGGTGTTCAGCATCGTGTCCGGGGCGCTCGCGATTGTTTTTGCCCTCTGCCTGCTCATCTGGCTCGGCATTCTTCCTTCCCCGATCAATAAGGAATTCGCCGCCGATCCGGATCCCGATGAAGTCACCATTCCCTGCCTGAGCGCCCCCACCGCGCCGCTGGAGCTCTCGAAAATTAACGCTAATGTGTATAACTCCACATCCTCGAGCGGACTCGCAGCGGAAGTTGCGCATAACCTCGCGGAAATGGGGGTCACCGTAGGAACGACGGCGAACTGGCCAGCCGGTGTGGATAAATACGGTGCTATTGTGCAGGCCGGACCCGATGGGCTGGCTGCTGCCTACACCTTAGCCACGTACATTCCCGATTCGGTGGTGGGATTTTCTAATGACACCACAGGCCAAACGGTCACGGTGATCCTGGGGGAGAAATTCGATGCGCTGCGCAGCCCGGAAGATGCCGCTGCCCAGCTTACCGACGGACAACTCACTTCCCCGGACAGTTGCGTACCGGTCAGCGAGGCACGGAAGTAGGCGGCCAGCTTTAGCCACCCACAGTTCCCGGCCAGCTTGTGCTTGGCGCTAGCCTAGCTGCGTGCAACCGGCTACTTTCCAGCCACCGCGCCCGGCCCGAGGTGATCATCGCGGTCTGAGTACAGCACGGTAAAGCGTTCGACCACTACATCGCCTGCCGGATTAAATTTCAGCCCGGCAGCTGCCGCTTCCGCTCGGAAAAACTCCGCGTGGGTAGCCCGCCAGCTTTCCAAACTGCCGTCCCCTTCACCTTCGGCCCGCGCGATATCTGTGTCCACCTCCGCGAAGGGCATGACCTCCACGCTATCGGTGCGGATAAGGGCACGCGGGCGTTCCGCCCCATCCAGCACGATCGCTAAATCGCCTTTTTCGGGAAGCGGCACATCTTCGGCGCGGTAACTATCCGCCCAGCTTGACGTCGCAGTTTTCCTCCCCGCCACAATGAGTTCGGCAATCTCGGTGGCTTCTTCGGAGCTGAGGCCGAAACTAAATGCCGGGGGCCGGAAAGCGGAAATCGATTCGCCACCCGTGATGACCTCGAGCGGGTTGATTTTCCCGCGGGTGACCGCACGGGCCCAAAAAGCTTCGAGGAAGCCTTCTACCTGGGTGTTCTCACTCATGGGTATCCTCCTCGGCCGGTGCGAATGGTTGTGTGGCAGCACCCGGGTTGAGGCCTTCGGCCTCCAGGGCAGCGTTAAGCCATTGGGTGGTAAGAATGCGCACCAGGGCATTAGCGCCCAGGGCCCCGCCCGCAATGGTCAGCGCGCGATACCCGCGTTTATTCCAGCGCCGCGCTCCGGCGATAACCATCGCCAAGCCCAGGCCGGCCTGAGCGGAAGAAATAATCTCCAACAGCCGTGGATGATCCAGGTAGAGACGCCGATATACTTTCCACATCCCAGCCGGGGCGGAACCGTAGCCGGATACCTCATACGCCAGGGATGCTTTCATGCGCTCCGGGAAAGCCTGCGGCGTGAAAACGGTAGCCTCCGGAATATCCGCGGCTTCCCGCTCGCCGCGTAATACTTCGCCCACAGCTGCCGGCAGGCCTAGCACCTCGAGGAAACGCGGCACTGCTTCGGATACCGGGGCGGTCAGTGCCTCGGTCAGATCCCCGGCATCTACCTCCGGGAAATCATCAAGGATACGCCGCACCCGCGCACCCGCTCCCAGCTCTTCCCGGGAGAAAGCCGCAGCTGCGCTATCGGCTTCCACGTGCGGGAGGTCCTGGAGAGTATCGAGCCATTTCCAATAGGTAATACCGGAGTTCTGCCGGATGACCAAGACCGGGTTGCGCCAGCTCGGCGCCGCCCCGGCAGTGGAGAGCACGATCACGAATTCGGGCCGCCGCCCGATCTCTGCGTCGCGGGCCAGGGGCACATCGGCCACCATAACATTGGCGTTCCCATGCTCGAAAACAGCCACCGGTTTTTTGATCCGCGCCGCCAGACCCGGCACCCGCGCAAAAGGCACATCCGAAATCGCCACCATAGGCCCGTTGTGCATGGTCGGTATTTTTCCTTCGTCACCGGGCAGCAGCGGGGAATCAGAGACCGGCGCATCCCCGCCAACTTCGCTTGCTGCCGGATCCGCCGCGGGAGCGGCGGCGGCGTCGTTATGAAAATGCGCGTCCGCGTACGCGAGATCAGCTTCCGTGACATCCACTTCACCCAAATCAATATTCGGGTACACCACGTAACCATCCACTTCAATGTGGATTTTGCGCAGTTCGTGATCCATTTTTTGGGCGAAATCCACGAGGTTGAGGCCGGGAACGATACCGGGTTCCTCCTGTGTGTTCCCAATATCCGCACCCGTTCCGGAACGCTCGTTCCCGGGATGCTCTGCGCCCTCCGCGTCTGCCTCATCCGCTCCAGACCGCGTTCCAGACTGCGCACCGGACGTAGGAACGCCGGGCGCACCCGCAGCACCGGAAGCGCCGGGATCCGCGGTGTCACCTTCCGCCTCGACCGCCTCCAGGACACTCCGGATCGTGGCCACGCGGCGCCGCTTGCCGGTCACCGCAATCTCAAAACGGAAAATATCGCCGTCGTGATCCCCACGAACCACCACGCCTTCGCGCGCGAAGAAATCTTCAAGTTGGGCGGGGCTAGTCAGGCTCTGGTCGAGCCGCTGCACCTCACCGCGAACCGGCCTCCACTGATACATTGTCCCCTCCGTTCATCCGTGCCCGGATCCGATCAACCTGGTAGAGCGAAATTCCCGTGGCGACCGCGGCGTTGAGCGACTCCATGCGCGCAGCGATCGGGATTGAGGCAATCGCATCGCATTTATCACGAATGAGCCGCGCCAGCCCGCGCCCTTCCGAGCCGGTCACCAGCACCAGCGGAGTATCTGCCAGGCTGAGGTTCTCCACCGTGGTGGAGCCGCCGCCGTCCAAACCGACCACGAAATATCCCATTTTCTTCAGTTCGTCGAGCGTGGATGCCAGGTTCGTTACCCGCGCCGTCGGTACAATCGACACCGCCCCGGCCGACACCTTCCACACCGTGGCATTCACGCCGGCCGCGCGGCGCTCCGGCACGATGACCGCATCCGCGTTGAAAGCCGCCGCGCTGCGCAGCACCGCCCCCAGATTATGCGGGTCGGTCACCGAATCAAGGGCCACGAAAAGCGGCAGTGGCCCGCCCGCTTCGTGGCGCTCCAGAGCCGCGCGTGCCTCTTCAATTGCATCCGCGTACTCGTAGGGCGGCACTTCAATGGCCACGCCCTGGTGCACGGCGTTCTCCGTCATCCGGTCGAGCTCGCCGTGGGAAACTTCCACGAGCGGCGCACCCAGCGCGGTTGCCTGCGCCACCAGCTCGGCCAGGCGCTCGTCACCCACCGCGGAAGTCTGCATAAAGACCCTGGTCAGAGGCACGCCGGCCCGCACCGCTTCACGTACCGGATTCCGCCCGCAAATCAGTTCGTGGCCGGCCGCGGTATGCAAGTCACGGCGCAGCTTAAAGCTGTAACGCTCGCGCGCTTCGGCTTGCGCTTTGCGGGCATCGCGCACCTGCTTTTCTTTATAGGCCTTGTGGTAGACCCTTTCCTCCGCTTTCGGGGTGGGGCCCTTGCCTTCCAGGCGCCGGCGGTTATTCCCGCCCGAGCCGACCGTGGCGCGCTTCTTGCCCTTGGGGCGCCGGGTGCGTCCGTCTCCCATATTTCTCCTACTTTTCTTCCGCGCCGGTGGCGGATTCTTCTACGTTGGTGGCGGAATTTTCCGTGCCGGTTGCGGGTTCTTGCGCGTTTTCTAGGTGCCAGTGGGCACCGTCCACCGAATCTTCCACCGCAATGCCGGCCGCGTGCAAAGTATCGCGGAGCGCATCGGCCCGGGCCCAGTCTTTCGCGGCGCGCGCGGCCGCGCGTTCCGCCAGCATGGTATCAACGACGGCGCCCAGCGCCCGCGCGGTCGCTTTATCAGTACCACTGGAATTACGCCAGGGTGCAGCCAGGGGATCCAGCCCGAGCACATCGAGCATGGCCCGCACCCGCACCTGGGCGGCGCGCACCCCGGCGCTGTCTCGTTCCGCGAGCGCGGCGTTCCCGCGGCGCACCTCCTCATGGATCACGGCCAGCCCACTCGAAACATTGAGGTCATCATCGAGGGCCCGCACGAATGCTTCGGGTAGATCCGCCGGACCCACGGCCGCGATTTCTTCCGCCGGTACTTCTTCAGTGGCGGCAACCGACCGTTCCACGAATCCGGCCAGGCGCTCCCACACCGCCCCGGCTTCCGCCAGGTTTTGCGGCGTGTAGTCCACGGTGGAGCGGTAGTGGACCGTTCCCAGCGCGAAACGCACCACCGCCGGGGATACCTGCGCGGTAACATCCTCCAACGAGACGACATTCCCCAGGGACTTACTTATTTTTTCGCCATTAATGGTCACCCAGGCGTTATGCATCCAGTACCGCGCGAAATTCCGCCCCGCCGCATGCGCCTGCGCCTGCTCATTTTCGTGGTGCGGGAAACGCAAATCGATCCCGCCACCGTGAATATCAAATTCTTTACCCAGGTAGTGGGTGGACATGGCGGTGCACTCCAGATGCCAGCCCGGGCGCCCGCGCCCCCAGGGAGTATCCCAGGCCGCGCTTTCCGGCTCACCCGGCTTGGGTGCCTTCCACAGCGCGAAATCATGCGGATTGCGCTTATCGCTTTCCCCGCCGTCCTCATCCACCACCATATTTTCAAGCTTTTGGCGGGTGAGGGAACCGTAATCCGGTAGGGACGCGACATCAAAATACACATTGCCGGGTTTGCCCACATAAGCATGGCCGGCGTCGATAATCTCCTGGATAAGCGTGATCATCTGCGGGACGTGCCCGGTAGCGCGAGGCTCATACGTGGGATCCAGCACGCCGAGAGTACGGTAGGCGGCGCTGAATTCCTTTTCGAAACGGTAGGCCCACGCCCACCACGGAGCACCGGCCTGCGCGGATTTATCGAGGATCTTATCGTCAATATCGGTGACATTGCGCACCAGGCGCACCTCATTGCCGCAGCGGCGCAGCCACCGCACCAGCACATCGAAGGCCAGAGCGGAGCGAATATGCCCGATATGCGGGGACCCCTGCACCGTAGCGCCGCACAGGTACACACTGACCTTCCCGGGTTCCAGGGGAACGAAATCCCGGACGGCACGGGCTGACGAATCATAGATCTTGAAGCTCACGTAGCCAGTTTACCCGCTCCCTGCCGGCCAGGCAGCGCCCTTCCTCTGCTGGTGTACCCGGGCCGTGCTACTGCCTGTGGCCGAAGCTGCGCCGTCGTACCTATCCCCGTACTACTTCCCCGCGAGTGCCGTTCAACGCCTCGTTACCCTCCTCGCCTACGATGAAGCCATGCATAACACTTCCGCGCGTTCCGTTCTTTTCAACCGCCGGGTTTTCCCGTGGGCGCTGTGGGACTGGGGTTCGGCAGCTTTTAACGCCGTCGTCACGACCTTCGTTTTCACCCCGTATCTGTCCAACGAAAAATTCTTCGGGTCCCAGGCCAATGCCTTGATCGGCTGGGGCTTGGCGCTCGCCGGGCTGCTCGTGGCACTTATCGCCCCTGCGGTGGGGCAATGGGCGGACCGGTCGGGAAAGAAAAATTCCCTCCTTACCCTCACCACCCTCGTCACCATTGCGTGCATGGCGCTGCTGTTCTTTGTGGCACCCTCGCCTTCCTACCTGTGGCTCGGGGTAGTGCTGCTGGCTGTGGGCAATATTGTTTTCGAGATCGGTTCGGTGGTCTACAACGCGATGGTCACCGATATTTCCACACCGGCAACCCTGGGCCGCATCTCCGGTTTCGGCTGGGGCATGGGATACGTGGGCGGTATCGTGCTCCTCCTCATCCTCTTTATTGGCTTCATCAGCCCGGATACCGGCTGGTTCGGGGTGACGAGCGCGAACGGTATGAACATTCGCGTGTGTATGATCGCCTGTGCGCTGTGGACGCTGATTTTTTCCGCCCCACTTATGGTGCTCTCCCGTGACGAAGCTCCGCGCGGGGAACAATCCCGCGGCGTTATCGCCGCCTACCGGGCTATTTTCCGCTCTATTGCGCGGCTGTGGCACGCTGATCGCTCCACGTTCTGGTTCCTGATTTCTTCCGCGATTTACCGCGACGGTCTGGCTGGCGTCTTCGCTTTCGGCGGGGTGCTCGCGGCCCGCGTTTTCGGTTTCACGCCCGGAGAAGTCATGATTTTCGGCATCGCGGCGAATGTGATCGCGGGGGTTGCGACCATTGCTTTCGGGTGGTTGGAAGATATTATCGGCGCGCGCCGCGTTATTTTGATGTCGCTCACCCTTATGATCGCGTGCGGCTGTGTGTTGTTCTTTATGCACGACGCCGGAAAAACCCTCTTCTGGGTCTTCGGCTCCCTACTGTGCATTTTCGTGGGGCCGGTCCAGAGCTCTTCGCGTACCTACCTGGCGCGCCGCGCCGGCCGGGAGAATAGCGGCGAGCTTTTTGGCCTCTATGCCACCACCGGCCGCGCGGTTTCTTTCCTCACCCCGGCGCTTTATTCGGCTGCGATTATGAGCTTCGGTTCGCTGGCCGGGGTGAGTGGGGATGCCGCGGCCCACTACGGCATTCTGGGGATTATCGCGGTGCTCGCGGTGGGGCTGGCCGCTTTCTACGGTTCGCTGCGCGCCGGGCGGCGATAACTCTGGCATCGGCCGCCGGGGAAGCCCGGCGCTCATCTGCGGCGAGCCACCGCAGTCCCAGCGGGGCACTATATGTTTTCAGAGCTGTAGTGCATTTGTCGTACATGCGAAGTACACCCCAGAAAACACTCCGCCTCCCCGGCGCGGCGCAGGTGGAGTGAGTCGTTCTCAAGCGCCGAGGCTGCACAACGTGCATTTTGGACCGTTGGGTGCGCAGATTGTACGTCACTGACAATAAAACAGGGAAAAACTGTCACCCACGTACATTCCGTTAGCCGGCCTGGTCGCTCACTTCCTCGAAGTGGGCATTCTGGACAGGCGGACCTGCACAGTGGGCGTAAGGAACCCAAACCCCGATGAAAACGGTGCTGTTATGCCCACTTTGTATCTCAGGGTTGGCTTGGTGCCGGCTCGGTGGGCCCGGGCGGGAGCGTACTTAGCGAGACGGATGCTGGATCGGGTTGGGTAGGGCCGGCCTCCAGCCCCACGACGTGGCGCCAAAGTGGTACTAGAGAACATCGGACTGCACAGAGTGGTACTGCACGACAGGAAACCGTGCTTTGACCGTAGCTCCAGTACCACTCTGTTCGTGATCACCGGGTGCCGATGCCACGCTGGTGTAAGCAGCGGTCACAAAGTGTAAATTCCGGAGACGGGGCTCGCGTAGTGCAAGCCCAGAGCAGAAATCGGGCCACAATGGTGCCTGGATGTGCACCCTGTTGTGAACTGAGGACAGCCCGCCATGGGCAACTCATTTTTCGGGCTAATAGACAAATGGTGGGTCTTATATCCGGGGTTTGCCCTGCCATAGCAACGAAAAGTCAGCCTTATTGAG
>NZ_JBOZCJ010000035.1:0-12239 GCF_051265215.1 Actinotignum stranguriae | reverse complement strand
GCAGGTCGGGCGCGGGCGGCTTCGTGTGAGCGGCTACGGGCAGTACGCGTGAGTAATGGACGGGGCGGCCGCGCGCGGAACTCTGCTTGGGCCTTGTGGCTAGTATAGCCCCTCAAGCTGATTCGTGCACACGAATCTTTAGCTTGCTCCACGCCACTCGTGGCGTGGAGGTTACGCGCAGCGCTGAGCGGGTTGGCCGGGGCGGGTGGCCGCGTAGCGGCCGGGCGCTCCGATTTGCGCGCGCCCTGGGCGCGCGCCTGCGGGGCCGCTGGGTGTGGTTGGGCGGGTGGTGGATTGGGTGTGCAGAGGGGCCGGGTGGCGCGTTCTCATCCGTGCCAACTTTGTTGGCACGGGCCTCGGAGGTCCAGGGGCACGGGTGCCCCTGGCGGAGTGTGAGGCAGAGCCTCACCCCACCCGCAAACAGCCAGGGGAAGGGTAACGCGTGGCGTGGGCAGTGCGAATTGTTGCCAAGTTTCTTGTCGGGGTCGTGTGCGTGCAAAGCCCCCTAGTTAGTAGCACCGCAAAAAAGAGCGGCGCAGTGATGTAAGGAGAATTTTCGTGGACGAAAACATGGACGCTAACGCGATGACAAGCAGCGCTGGATGCGCGAGTAAAGAGGTGGAGGCGTTGCGTGCGGCCGAGCAAGAACGCTTCACCAAGCGCCTTGGGGCAGGTGTGCGTTTGCAAGAAATAGCGGCGCGCTTGCGCGTGCTTGAGGGTGAGTATCGGGGTGCGTGGACGCAGGCTTTGAAGTCCGGGTGGAGTGAGCGCGAATTAAAAAACTATGGGCTAACTGCGCCGGTTCAACCGCGTAAAAAGCCGCGCGCCAAACGCACGACTAGTGCGAGCGCAGACGCGCACAACGTGGAGCAAACAAGTAGCGAACAAGGTGGCGCGATGTAGTTCGTTGCGAAATGCACGGCGGGCGGGACCCCGTGCATGTGGGTGTCCCGCCCGTCTCGCGTTTTAGCAACGCGATAGTTACATGAGTGCGTTGCCGTGCTCGCGCGGATCGCTTGCTTCACGCGCGCTAAGAGTGCGTGCTGCGTTTACCGCTCGGCTCACCGCAGTGAAGATCGGAGCGGCCGCTTGGCGCTTATAGTTCGCCGCGCAATACGCCCGATACTCGGCCCGCACACTCGCCGCGTCGTCGGTCCATGCCGGGTCAATTTGGTGACAGTAGCGTGCGTCTTCCCTACTGCCTAACAAGAGTGCGCGCACCAGTTGTGCACTGCCACGTAGCTGTGCTTCGCGTGGTCGGTCTTCACGGTAAGCAGCGCTTGTTTCGGATCCGGGATACGCAAACAAGGACGCGCGAAAACGGCTCGGAAGGAGCGCATCCACCTCAGGATCAAGGAACACTATCGTTCCCGCGCTCTCATAGGTTGCGGTTTCAATACCCGGGGCAAGCACCTCCACGCGCTCGGGTGTTTCACCCCGGTAGATAGGTGGAACATACCGCACGTTCACGCTCTCCTCACTGGTGACGTCATCCGCGTCTGCGGTCTCAAGATCACGCGCCACGGGTTCGGTTTGTGCATCGACGTCGGCGCTCCACCCGGGCGCTACCTCGTCGAGATAGGCGGCGTCTTGGCGCGAGTCGAGGAGCAAGGCACGGGCGACTTGCCCGCTCCCCGCAATGTTGCCGGTGTGCTCAATATCCAGGTCTGGGTAGGCATACAAGGCGGGTTCGCCGGGTTCAGGGAAGATCCTATGATACGGAAAGCCGACTTGCTCGTTGCGTTCTTCGTCAAGGAAAGTAACGACGCTCTCACCGTACTTCGCAATGAATACACCGGGCGCGGCCTCAGTGAGCGCGCTGCGCTCGACACCGTCGTAGAGAGTAGGGATGCTCGGTCGTATCGTGGCCGCTGGCTGTTCGTCGTCTACATGATCGGCGACGTCGCCAGTCACCTCCACCGCATCGCTTAGCTCTCTTTGCTCGCTGTGGTTATCGGTGGCCGCTAGCGTTTTACTTTCCCCTTGGCCCTCGTCGAGTGGGGTGCGGTGGACGAGTGGCTGCGCCACCGTGCCCGGTGCGTGGGTGAGTGGGTCGGCCATGGCTTCCAGCTCGAGAAGGTCCGCGACAAACAGGTGTGTTTGCGCGTTGCTTGTTAGGCGCGTGAGGGCTTGGCCGTTTTGGTTGCCGGCAACAATCCCCAACACCTCCCAGGTGTATTCGCGTGACTCATATCTAGCGACGGCCGGGAGGGTTTTCCAATTCTCGATAGTGTCTATCGGGGTTGGTTTGGGTGGGAGGGGGATACGCGGCCAGCCGGCTAGCCCCTCGAAGAATCCCTCGTGTTCCTCATATTTAATGCCTTCCCGGAAACGCGCCTCTTGTTCGCGGTGGGCTTTGGTGTCTCCTTGGTCTTCGAGGGCAAGAGTGATTTCTTTCGAACGGGTACGCACGGCCGCGTACTCTGCCTCGTGTGGGAAGGCTTTGGTGGAGAGTTCTTGGGCGCTTTGGGCTTCTTCCCGTAGGAACTCGAGGTTTTCTTTTTCTTCCTCGAGACGCTGGGGAAGTCCAGCGACGAGGTTTTCTAGGCGTTGGATGAGACCACTTTGGCCGCGCTGCAAGATAGAGAGCGGGATACCGGCCCGTGGCCCATACCGCACTTCTTTCAGGTCCACGGGTGTGAAGATGATAGAGACATCGGAGACCGTGCCTAGGCGGCTGTCGGCCTCAACGCGGGCGATATCAAGTTCGATGCCACCGAGTTCTATTCTCACGCCCCGGGGCACGGAATACGTGCCGCCCGTGCGGCGTACGTTCTCGATGATGTAGGGCGATATGCGTGCGGAGACGGCCCGTGAGAGGGCCTGGGCGGCCGCGGTCCGCTCCGTAAAGGTGCCTAGGTCGATACGGATCGAGAACCGATCCCCGCTCGTATCACGTATGTAGCCCTGGAGGTGATCCAACGTGGCGATGGTTTTCTCGCTCGCCCGAATGCGCAGGTCGAGGGTGCGGGTGTCGTCGATGGCCCGGTTACGAGTCCTCTGCCAAGACGAGTGCAGGGCCTTGTATTTTTGCAGGGTTGCGTCCACTTCGCATTTCTCGAGCAGGAGCGGGTTTCCGGTAGCGATTGCTTTCGCACGCCCGGCCTCCATCTCCTCCGGCGAAACATCCTCGACAGAGCGCGTACCAGTCTTGTTGGTCATGATCTGCGCGATCGAGCGCGCCTTACGCTCATTCGTCTGCCACATATAGGCAGCAAACGAACCCGTCACCACATACCTATAATTGTAGACTTCCGGGTTTTCATTGCCTTGGCGGACCATACGTCCGTCGCGCTGGGTAATGTCGGTCGGCCGCCACGGCACGTCAAGATGGTGGGTGGCGATGCAGCGTTTTTGGACGTTCGTACCCGTGCCCATTTTTTGGGTTGAGCCAATCAAAACCGCAACCCTCCCCTCACGGCAATCCCGGAACAATTCTTCTTTTGCTGCATTATTGGGTGCTTCGTGGATGAACCGCACCGAGCCTTCCGGCAGACCCAGCTCATAGAGTTCGCTTCGGAGCGCATCGTAAGTATTCCACCCAGGCTTGGGTGTGTCGTAGTCGCAGAAGACCAGCTGCAACGCCCCCGGGATAGCGGATTCTTCACCATCGATGCCGCTATAGCGGTTGTCTTTAGTCTGTTCCCAGATCCGGTAGATGTTACGGGCGGCAACTTCGCTGACGGGGTGGTCGATAGGTTCGCGGCCGCGCAGCCGAAGGTCAAGCGCACCAAGCCTCCCGTCAGTACTCAAGGCGAGCATATTGTCGTTGCCGCTGCTCCCCGCGGCAATGCGATCAGCACGCCTCGCGATATCGTCCATGAAGGCTTTCATGTTTTCTCCGCCGTCGATGGAGACGATTTGCGGGGCGCGCTCACCATCCGCGTTTGGCGCAAGCAGGGGGATGTTGAGGGAGAGTTCGGCCGATGTTTTGACGTCGGCGGCGATACCCCACAGGCTCAGGAATTCGGGGAGGTTGTGGAAGCGTGAGATGCGGGTACGCATGCGGAATCCCCCGGAGGGTGAGATTTCAGCTTTGCGTTCCGAGCGGGTGAAGGTCGCCGCGAACGCGTCGAAAGGCTCGATACCGGCGTCTTTGAGCACGCTAGGTGCGAGGTATCGCATCATGGTATGTGCTTCGGCCAGGGAGTTGGAGATGGGGGTGGCAGTGGCGAGGGTGCAAATCCTCCCACCCGGATTCTTGGCTCTCAGATAGTGGAGTTTCATGTCCAAATCGGCCGTGTAGGCATTACCGTCGCCGGTACCGATACCCTCAAGTTTCGTGATGATTTTGAGGTTTTTGTAGCGGTGTGCTTCGTCGGCGATGATGTAGTCGATGCCGGTTTCCTCAAACGAGATACCGGGGTCGGTGGGGTGATCGAGTGCCTTTTTCAAGGTACCTTCCAGCGAGTTGATTTGGTTGGTCATTTCGTTGATTGTGGAGGAAGAATCGCTGGCCTTAATCGCTTCTTCCAGCTCATCAATGCGCGCCTCGATGTATTCTGCTTGGGTCTTATTTGAGCAGCCCAATGCCTTGAATTGCTCGTGGGTCATGACGACGGCATCCCAGTCGTTGGTGGCGACTTTCGCAACGAACTCGCGCCGCCCGCTTTTGGTCAGATCATCCGAGGTAGCGGTGAGCACACGCGCTGCGGGGTAGGTTTGCTGAAACTCCGAGGCAAACTGGTAAAGCACGTTCGCTGGCACCGTGATGACGGGTTTGTGGATGAGTCCGAGGCGCCTTAGTTCCATCGCCCCCATAATCATGGTCTTTGTCTTGCCTGCCCCGACCTGGTGGAATAGCCCGACGGATTCTTGGTAGATCATGCGTGCCACGCCAGAGCGTTGATGTGAATACGGGGTGATGTCTTTCGCCAGACCCGGGAGGGTGAGTTTTTCGCCCATGCCTGTGTAGTCGCGGGGCAGATATGAATTGAACATCTCGTTGTAGCGGGCCTCGAGCCGTGCGGCGCGCTCGCCGTCTGCCCAGGCCCATTCGGTGAAAGCGGTGGCCATATCGTCCATTTTCTGGGCGACGGAGGCGGTTTCGGCGCGGTCGATGAATTCTTCACCGTCAATGGTTTTAGATTTCACCGTGATAGGGGTGTGATTGAGAAGCGCCTCAAAAATCTGAGTGCCGCTACGGCGTTCCGTGTTCCATATGCGGCGGGCCTTTGCGGAAGGCTGGTAGCCGTCCTGGACGGCTTTCCAAGCACCGGTAACCGGGTTATAGCCAACCTGCCCGACGCGCTGTTGGTGCCACCCCATGACGACCTCGGAGTAGAAGGCGTGGTGGTCGGCTACGCTTATCCACGGCGCCCCCGGGCTGATCTCGATATCCGATAGGGCGAGTGGTTCGGGCATGACAGCCTTGAGAGCCGCGATATTCTCGCTCATGCGGGCATCGGTTTCGAGTGCGTCTTGGGCGGCCACCACCTTGGCGTGGATATTGCCCGACAGATAAGCGCTGCGCTCTACCAGCTCGCCAGTCTCTGGGTCGAAGAAGGTATGCTCGCGCAAGCCGGCCGTGACTTCCTCATCGGCCAAGCCGGTGAGATAGCCAATGTATTCGGTGTCGACTCGGCCTTTCTCAACCATGCAGATAGCCAAGCCGTCTTCGATAGTATCGGCACCCAGGGGTTTGAAGGTGATGCCGATTTGGCGGCGCTCAAGGATCCCGGCCGGGCGTGCCGTGCGGGCGTCTTTATCGAAAACTTCAATAGCCATGGTCAAGGCCGCGTCCGGGTCAGAGCGGAAGACCCGCACCGCAGGTACGTCAACCCAGGAGAGTTTTTCTTCCCCGGTTTTCCGGTCCGTATACCAACGCTCCCGCTGGGAGTTGAGTGGACCATACTTGGCCACATACGCTTCATATGCGGCTTTGAGGCGGTTGCGCGCTTGGGTGAGTGTGGGTGGGTTTTCCTGGGTTTGGGACTCAAACTCCACCAGCGCCCGCACTTGGTCACGCAAATCAAGCAACGTCGTGAGTTGAGCGGTAGCGTTTTTCGCAACCTTCACAGGCTTGTTACCACTTGCGGTGTAGCGCTCGAACCCAGCCTCGGTCTTGGTGATGCGGCCGAGCTTTTCCTGGTCGACCGGGCGCAACTCAATCTCACCCTCGTAAGCGTCTTGTCGTGGGGCGAATACAAGACCGGCCTCCCTTGCTTGGGAGGTGATTGTGGCGAGGGTGGTGGCAAGTTGCCCCTCCAGCGCATCTATATTCCCACTCACGCTAAGCGCCGGGCCGTATTGGTTGGTGGTTTCTTCCCACTCCCCCAAGACATGCTCCGCGTGGGTGTGGAAGTATTCATTCACAGGAAACTCACCCGCACCAATAGTGAGTGGGTGGGTGTATTCCCAATCGAAAGGCTGAGGTTCTTCGCCTTTTTCCCGCCGCCGGAAGATCAAGATGTCGGAGACGACATCAGTGCCGGCCATTGCCTCATGCGTGCCGGCCGGCAAACGGACAGCACCCACAAGGTCGGCCCTAGCGTAGAGTTCGCGCCGCACTCCCGGGTTCTTCGAGTCCATCGTGTAGCGCGACGTTAATACGGCGACGATGCCACCGGGCCGCACCTGCGCTAGCGCTTTACTCACAAAGTAGTTGTGGACGGTGTGGCCACCGGGGTTATAGACCGGGTCATACGGGCGGTAATTACCGAAGGGAACGTTCCCGATAGCCGCGTCGAAATAACCGCCTTCGTCAAGGTCAGTGTCCGTATAAGACTGTGCTCGTATGTCGGCGTTGGGGTAGAGCCTGGCGGCGATAGCGGCAGGGGTCGGGTCGATCTCAACACCCACCATCCGCACCGCTGCTGGCGCGGTGCCGATGAACATCCCAACACCGCAGCCGGGTTCCACCACCCGCGCGCCCTCTACCAGCCCGAGGTTGCTCAGCGCGCCCCACAAAGTGCGGGCGATGGTCGGGTTGGTGTAGTGGGCATTCGCTGTGGACTGTAACGCCCTCTTATAGGAGTCTTCGTCTATGAGGGCTTGTAAAGCTTCGCGTTCGTGCTTGTAAGTGTCGGTACGAGTATCGAAAAGCGTGGAGAGGCCTCCCCACCCGGAAAACCGCGCCAACACCTCCTGCTCGGAGCTACTCGGGGTGCGATCTTCTAGTTGGGTAAGGAGGCTTAGCGCGGCGAGGTTCGCTTCTATCCGGGCTTTCTCACCGCGCGGACTAGGCTGGTTGGTTAGTTGGTAAGCAGGCCGGCTTCTTTCAGCTCGACCGCCCAGGGTTGGGGATGGTAATACTCGGTTTTCAGGTAGAACGGTGCTTGTTCTATCAAGACTTTCTCCACCGCTTCCCAGCTCAGGATGAACGGGTCGAGGTCGTTCATCTCGTGTTGATTCTTGAATGCGTCCTTGAGGTAGGCCAGGGTGAATGTCGCTTGGAGTTCTTTGGACTCGAAGCCCATCACCTCGTCGACTAGGCGGTTCAACCAATCGCGAGCCGCTTCCTCGACCCGCATCTCGGCCTGCTCGATCATTTCGGCTCTCATCTCGGCTATCGCTTCCGGGTCCTCCAGCTGATCCCCGCGTAGTGTCCAGTCCGACATATCCCAGTATTGAGTCATCCATTCGTTGGCGAGGATTGTCGGCAAGGGTTCGGGAAGGTCCTGACTCTTCCAAATCGCCAAGGATTCCTCCTCCTCGTAAGCGTCCATGATCGCTGCCCGCTCGTATGCTGCTTCCATCCGGGCTGTCGCTGCTGCCGTCTGCCGGGCCGCTACTTGATCGACCCAGTTCTCGCTGGCTGGCGGGTAGGCCGCTAAGAGCGCCTGCTCGAGCGTGTTCTGTGTCTCCAGCATCGCTTCGTTGACGTTCGCTTCCAGATTCTGGCGGGTTTCCTTGCCCATGAGAGTCTCCTTGAGGAGTAGTGGTTGTCGTGTTGAGGTAGAAGGTCAGGTCGAAGAGGGCTTCTTGCCCACTCGAAACAACTGTGCGTCGCACCATAGCTAAGTGTCTCCATCCTCCCGGGCGCTACCCGGGAATTGTTTTTTGGGGTCACTAGTTAGTGCGTGTGCAAAGCACACCGGCTTTTCCGTTTTAGGGGTTGCGGGCCGCGGCTGCAATGAGTGGCGTGAACATGAGGATGATCAGGATGGGGAACAGGATGGTCCACATAATCCCCCGCAAAATCCCGAAGAAGATGCCGTGCATGTAAATCTGGTAGCCGAATACAAGGAAAAAGAACACGAAGTACCATCCCCAGCTCGACCCGTACTGGTCGGGCATGGAGAAAGGCGCCATGATCGCGAACAATATTCCAGTAAACAGGAAGCCGGTGCGGTAGTGGCGCCGAATCCACGAAAACGTGCGCATGATTCGGCTCCTCGGGCGGGCTGGCTCTGGAATGTAGACGCTGGCGTCGTAGGTCGGGTACCCGTATGCCAGGTCTGGCGGTAGTGGCGGGTAGGTGTTGGTTGATTGGCTCATTTTTCTATTTCCCCTCTCCCCAAGGCTGGTTGTGATACTATACTACAATAGGCTTGTGGGGTTGCTCCTACCTGCTATTTCGTGGTTGCAATAGCTCCAACTCGCCATACTTCCCTGTCTTTGACAAGGCGGAAGTTGTAGAACGCCGTCGTGGGGTTTCCTTTCCAGCTGCTCTCGCTCGTCGGGGTGATGGTTACTTGGCGGTCGGCATAAGCGACATCGACGGCTGCGGCTGGTGGGGTTTGTCCCCACAGTGGCTCGACGGCAACGCTTGTGTATGCGTCGTTTGTTTTGAGGGTTTCCCAGGCCGCTCCCCCACGCACCTGTGCTTCTTCGCTGGGTTGGAGAGACTCAGTGAGATAGGGACTCGCACGCTTATAAGCGTCGAGCGGGCTGGTATCGGTTCGGGAGTCTTGGCATGAAAGCAAGAGCGCGACGGTGTCAGCGACGCTTTCCGCATCCGCCTCGTTGACGGTCGGTGCGTTTGTGAGGCAGCGTGGCATCATTGCGGCCGGCGACGCCGGAGCGGGCATGGTCGGTGCTGTGTCTGGTTCGGGGTGGGTGCAGCCAGCGGCCACCACAAGCACCAGCGTCGCAAATAAACCGATGGTTCTGTTTTGTGTTGTCATTATGGGATCCTTAGTGCTTGCGGGAACATGCGGTCGGAGGCTTCTCCCCACCCGAGTGGGTAGGTATTCACACCGTATCCTGGGGCTGCGTCAATAAATTCGCCATTACCGATATAGAGCGCGACATGCGTGATGTAATCAACATCGGGGTCGACGCTTGTTGATTGGAAAGCGAGGATGTCGCCGGGCTGGAGATGTACGACGTCGGCGGGCACATAAGTGCCACCAAACTGGGTGGCGCTGTAGAGTGCGTTTTCGCATTTACGCCGGGCCGGTGTCTCACCAGGGATAGACATGGGTAGGTCAATGCCGCGTCCGTTCTTATATGCGGCCCACACTAGCCCGCAGCAATCGAAACAATCGGGTCCCATGCTCCCGCACGCCCCGCTGCCTTCCCCGCGGTAGGGTTTGCCGCGTTGGGAGATAGCCCAAGCAACAACGCTTGCGTTTGAGCCACCCGCAGCGGCGGGTGCGTAGCGGGTCACCGCTAGATTCTTGATTTTCTCTACGTAGTTCATGGTTTCCGGGTAGGGCGGGATACCACCAAACGACTGGACAGCGCCCAGGCCGGCGTTGTATGCGGCCAGGGCGAGATCGACGGGATCACCTTTCGCATGGCCTCCTTCCACAAGGCCCCGCGCGCTGGCAAGGAGGTCACACATATAATGCCCCTGGCTCCAGATAGCATCTTGCGGGTTGTTGACATCGGCGACTCCGTCCCCGTCGCCATCTTTACCAGCGCCTGCCCAGGTGGTTGGCATGAATTGCGCGATACCAAGGGCACCCGCGCTAGATACCGCGCTCGGGTTCCAGGCTGATTCGGCTTCAATCTGCGCCGCAAGCAAAGCCGGGGTGATGCCTTCACAGATACCACCGGCGCGTGCGACCACGGCGGCGTATTCGGGTGGGATATTACTCGCAGCCCCAGTAAGGCTCGCGCTGCCTTTGCTATCGCCGCCCAGCAGGATAATCATGAGCGGGGCAAGCAAGGCAAGGAGTGCGGCTGCGCCTATATAGATAGTGCTTTTCACGAAAAGGCTCCTCTTAGTAGACGGTGATTGTCCCGGAATTCACAAGCCCGTCAGCGCTCACAGACCACGAATAGGTGCCAGGTTCCATAGTGATGCTGGCTTCGAAGGAGCCACTACCGGCGACGGTTTGGGATCCGAGTGATAGGGAGCGTCCGCCGACGGTCGCGTAGACCGAGACCGGGACCGCGCCGGTCGTGCTCACGTTCGCGCTGATGGTGACCGAACGCCCGCTAGAAGTAGCGCCGGCGGAGAGGTCGGTGACGAAGGCCGGCTCCGGGACCGGTGCCGGTTCAGGCGCGGGTACGGGCGCGGGCACTTCCTCTACTGGAGGCTGGTAGCCCGGTTGACGCTCTACTGGCTCTTCATGCCCGCCTTGAGGCGCGCTCCCGCCCTCGCTCACCGGGGGCGGCGGGGGTGCTGTATCTGCTGGCGGCGCTGGCACGGCTGGCGTTGCCGGCAAGGCTGGCGAAGGCGCTTCGGACGGAGTGCTCCGCGGGTGCGGCGTTGCCGTAACACTAGGCACGACTGGGGAAGGATCGGCCACATCGTCGGTGCTGGTTAGGAGGAGGTGTGCGAGGTATCCAGCCGCTAACGCCAAGACCAAAGCAACAATCGCAGCCAAGAATTTTAGGACACGGGAGCGTCTGTCGCCCTCCTTGTCATCACCGGAAGTAGCGTTTTCTTCCGCCGGTGGGGTGGTGGGTGGGCGCTGAACCACCGGCAAACTCACCGTGTCCGTTAGGCGTGCCGAGCGGAGTTGATTGCTCAAGCGCTGGTTTTCTGCCCGTAAGTCTTCAAGAATGCGGGTTTGCTCTGCTTCTCGCATTTTGGCTTTCTCGAGGGCAAGCTCAGCAGCCGTAAGCTCCGTGTGTAGATCCCGCACCTGACCAGCCACCGTGTTGCGTTCGCGCTTCAAGCGGTCTTTATCCGCCTCAAGCGTCTGTGCGTATTCGACGCGCTCGTCTAACACCTGACTGAGTCGGGTTTGTTCTTCACGGGCTTGTGCAAGCTCAAGACGCATAGCCTCAGCCTGTTCACCCTCTTGCGTACCTTCCTCTATCTCACGCCGAAGCGCTTCTAACTCTTGGCGTTCGGCTGCGTGCGCGTCTCGCTCTGTGGCCAGGTCTTGCTCGGCCTGTTGGAGGGCCGTGGTTTTCTCTACCAGTGCGGTTTGGGTTTGCTTGAGTTGGAAGAGAGCATCGCTCAATTTCTCACGGCCTTCTCCTTGTTGGGTTTCTAGCGCCTTTGCCCGGGTGGTCTCTTCTTCAAGCCGCCTCGAAAGTACCGATACCTGGACTTGGGCTTGCTCAAGCTGCCCCGCAAGACCACTGTTGGCGGTCTTGAGTTTCTCGTTTTCTTCTTTTGCTTGGGCTAGATCTTGCTGGCAGGCAGTGAGGGCTTCACGGGTCACCTCGGCATCGCCAAGCGATTGCTGTAAGGCTCGGTTTTGTTCTTCAAGTTCACCTACCCGCAGTTGTGCCGCGTCCAGTTCATTACGCGCCGCGGCTAGTTCGGTTTCTAGTGCCGAGCTAGCGGCCTGGGCCTGCTGTAAAGCAAGGTTATGTGCGGCTACTTGTTCTTCCCACACAGTGCGCTCGCTCGCATAGGCGGCTTGGAGGTCTGAGTATTCTTGACGGACCTGACGAACCTCTAACTCAAGGCCGTCGCGTTGTTCTTCGGCTTGTGTTGCTGCACGCTGAGCACTCTCAAGGCTGGCTTGCAGACCATCAAGCTGAGCAACTAAATAATCGCTCTCATGCTCGTCAATGGCGTGGGAGTTTCTAAGGGTTTCACACTCTGTCTCCAAAGCTCGCTTTTCTAGGAGCAGGCTGGCGTATTCCCGCTCAAGGAGACGCAAACGCCCATCTTCTAACGTGCCCACAGGGGCGGGCGGAGTGGCATCAGTAGTTTCCGAGTGTACTGGGACTTCTGACGACGATGCACCCTCCCCCATGGCCGCATCGGCCGGCGGTGCTGGCAGGGCTGGCACGGCTGGCAGGGCTGGCACGGCTGGCACGGCTGGCACGGCTGGCACGGCTGGCACGGCTGGCACGGCTGGCACTGCTGGCACGGCTGGCACGGCTGGCACGGCTGGCACGGCTGGCACGGCTGGCACGGCTGGCACGGCTGGCACGGCTGG
>NZ_JBOZCJ010000034.1:0-17822 GCF_051265215.1 Actinotignum stranguriae | reverse complement strand
CCGAGTTTGAACCCGACTTTAGCCCGCTAGCAAGCCGAAAAGTCCGGATAAAACCAACACCAAGTGTCCTATAGGCCCTTTTCCGTCCACGAATACAAACCAGAACAAACTGAAGTCCACTCCCGTTCCTCCGGTAACAGTTACTCTGAAAGCCGATGACTACAGCAAGGGTAAGCTCTGGGGAACTAATGCCCCGGGCCAGGGCGAGGCGTGGTCAGCCGCGAAACAGCTTTCCGGGTTCGACCTCAAGCTCGCCGGCAATACCGCCGTTATCTCCGGCCAGTATGACGCTGGTATTTCCAATTCGATTGGCGGTAAGCGTTTTATCGGAATCCGCACGGACAAAGCCGACGATATGCGCTACACCCAGTCCTTCTCGAACCTGTTCAAGGTGCGCGTTCTCCCCACGAAGCAGGACACTCTCATCCGCAGCCTGGATACCGACGCGCCTTTCACTCCCGAGGATGTGAAGGGGCTTATCGATGTGGATTACGGCAAGCTCGGAATTCTCAAGTACGGCGACGACGCGGGCCTTTCCAAGCAGGACGTTCACAACGAGGTCAAGGGCAAAATAACCAAGAATATTGAGGTTCCCGGGATCAGTCACGAACCCGGCACCCAGGAATTCCCCGGCACGCTCACAACCGACCTTGGTGCGGTCTCCCCGAAGCTGACCGCTACCATCATTTACTACACGTCCAAGATTTCCGAGACAGCAGTATCCGACCCGAATAACCTGACGCCCGGCGAACAGGATGCCATCAAGGCTAAGGTCAAGGAACTCAACCAGCTCAAGGACACGGACAAAGTCACCGTGGACAAGGAAGGCAATGTCACGATTGTCTTCAACCGCAACGGCAAGGACCTCGGCACCAAGACCTTCAAGGCGCCGCTCGTCACGCCTTCATATCCGGATTCCAGCGGCAAGTCCGGTTCCACGGTTGAGGTTCCGATCTCCACTCCGGACGGCTTCACTTTCCCGGACGGTTCCACGTTTAAGGTCGACGGCGAAGCTCCTGCTGGACTCACCGTTGGCAACGACGGCAAGATTACCTATCAGATCCCCGAGGGGCAGGAGACGGGCGATGTAACAGGCACCGTGCTCGTAACCATTCCCGGCCAGCCCGATCCCGTGAAGGTTCCCTTCAAGATCGCTGTCACCAAGCCGAAGATGGCAGAGAAGATTACCCTGAAGGATCCCGATATCACCGGAGTCGTTGACCTCAATAAACTCACGCCCGAGGAAAAGACCAAGGTCAGCGATGCCATCAAGGCCAAGAACCCGGATCTGCCTACGGATGCTGAGATCACTGTCTCCGACAATGGCACCGCAACCGTGACCTACAAGGACGGTTCCTCAACTACCTTCACTCCGGACAAGACCGTCCGCAAGCTCAAGGACAACGAGAAGATCACTCTCAAGGATCCTGAAGTAACCGGCGTGGTTGACCCGAAGAACCTCACCGATCCGGAACGTGACCAGGTCAAGGACAAGGTCAAGAAGGCCAACCCCGACCTGCCCGAGAATACCCAGGTCACCGTTGGCAAGGACGGCACCGTCACGGTAACCTTCCCGGACGGTTCCGAGACCCAGATCCCCGCGAACAAGACCGTCCGCAAGCTCAAGGACAACGAGAAGATCACCCTCAAGGATCCCGAGCTCACTGGAGTTGTGGACCTGACCAACCTCACTCCCGAGGAACAGGACCAGGTGAAGGACAAGGTCAAGAAGGCCAACCCCGACCTGCCCGAAAACACCCAGGTCACCGTCGGCAAGGACGGAACCGTGACCGTCACCTTCCCCGATGGCTCTGAGACCCAGATCCCTGCTGAGAAGACGGTCTGCAAGCTCAAGGACAACGAGAAGAACAAGATCAACGACCCCGAAATCACCGGTGTCGCCGATGTCAATAAGCTGACCGATCCCGAACGCGAGCAAGTCAAGAAGGCCGTTGAGAAGAAGAATCCGGATCTTCCGAAGGGCACAAAGATCACCGTCTCCGAAAACGGTACGGTCACAGTGACCTTCCCGGATGGCTCTGAGACCCAGATCCCCGCGAACAAGACCGTGCGTCAGCTCAAGGACAACGAGAAGAACAAGATCAACGACCCCGAACTCACCGGCGTTGTCGATGTCAATAAGCTGACCGATCCCGAACGCGAGCAAGTCAAGAAGGCCGTCGAAAAGGAGAACCCGAAGCTCCCCGAAGGAACCACGATCACCGTCTCCGAAAACGGCACGGTCACCGTAACTTTCCCAGATCAGTCGACGACCACTATTGACCCGAACAAGACGGTTCGCCAACTCAAGGACAACGAGAAGATCACCCTCAAGGATCCCGAGCTCACTGGAGTTGTGGACCTGACCAACCTCACCGATCAGGAACGTGAACAGGTCAAGGACAAGGTCAAGAAGGCCAACCCCGACCTGCCCGAAAACACCCAGGTCACCGTCGGCAAGGACGGGACCGTCACGGTTACCTTCCCGGATGGCTCTGAGACCCAGATCCCTGCTGAGAAGACGGTTCGCCAGCTCAAAGACAATGAGAAGAACAAGATCAACGACCCCGAAGTAACCGGTGTGGTTGACCCGAACAACCTCACGCCCGAAGAGCAGGAGCAGGTCAAGGACAAGGTCAAGAAGGCCAACCCGGATCTCCCCGAGAACACCCAGGTCACCGTCGGCAAGGACGGGACCGTCACGGTTACCTTCCCGGATGGCTCTGAGACCCAGATCCCGGCCGACAAGACCGTCCGCAAGCTCAAGGACAACGAGAAGATCACCCTCAAGGATCCCGAGCTCACTGGAGTTGTGGACCTGACCAACCTCACCGATCAGGAACGTGAACAGGTCAAGGACAAGGTCAAGAAGGCCAACCCGGATCTCCCCGAGAACACACAGATCACCGTCAGCAAGGATGGAACCGTCACGGTAACGTTCCCGGATGGTTCCACGAGCCAAATCCCGGCCGACAAGACCGTAAAGCTGCTCACCTCGGCCGATAACGGTGATGCCGACAAGGGTAATAAGGGTGACAAGCCGGACGCTTCCAAGCCCGCCAAGGTCAAGAAGGTCAAGAAGCTGCAGCACACCGGTGCTGATGTGACGCTTGGGCTCTTAGCTGCGGCCGCCGCGGTGGCTGCCGGTGGGGCCCTGGCTGCTGGGCGTCGTCGCCGCTAAAAAAGTTTCGGGAACGTGATCGCACGATCACACCGAAACAACAACTAACGCTCCCCGGGAGTGGCCGAAATATCGACCGTTCCCGGGGAGCGTTGCATTCACAGCTGCATTCACACTCCAGCCCTCCGCACTGCGGACGTAATGCTACCTTGCCTCACGGAAGTTCGTCAGCATATACTGACGGCGTGAAGGTGAAGTCTCAGCAAAGCGCGCGGGCGGACGCGGATGATTCCGTGGCCGCTCTTCCGGCAGATCCAGCGGTGATTGCGGAGAAGCTGCGCGCCGCCCATGCCATGCGGGTGGAGGCTGATCGCATCACGAAGTACTACGTCGAGGAAGCGGTACGCGCGGGCATGTCCTGGAGCGATATTGGCCGTTGCCTGGAGGTAACCAAGCAATCAGCCCATCGCAAATACGCGGCGGGGCTGCCGCGCGATCTAAGGAACCCGTCATGAAACTGCCTGCCGCCGCTGCCCTGCAGCTCATCCAGAATTCCGCTTTCGAAGCACGCCGCGCCTGGCGTGACGAGATCAGCCTCGTCGATGTTTTCCTCGCTCTGCTAGCCAGCGGAGGCAGCGCTAGCCGCGTCTGCGCCCGCGCCGGCCTCACGCTACGTGTTGCGCGTGAGCACGTTGACCAGCTCCACGCGGAACGCCTCGAAGAATTTGGGTTACCGCCCGTGCAGTTACGTGAACGCACCCGCGTTGAGATTTTCGACGACGCCGCTGAGCTCGCTCCACCTGCAGACCTGCGGAAATTCCTCAGTGGGAAATTCCCGGGCCATGATTATCACTGCGGCGTAGCTATCCGTTTGCTTCGCGATGAGGCTGCGTGCCGTACGATTGTGGAGCGCGCTGGAATCGACATCGAGCAGCTCATCGCCACGCTTGATACAGCTAAACCCCTCACGCAGCCACGCCGGGTGAAGCGCACCGCGCGGCTGCGCATCTACCTGCCAACCAACGCCCGTAAAATCCGTGAATACGCGCTTTCCCCAGAATTCGACTCCGCTAGTTTTACCGATGCTTCCTCAACAGGAGCTCGCTGGAGACTTCGTTACGCGGGATCAGAAGGTCAGCCCACGGTATGGGAGCTTTCCGAACCGCACGATTTGTCCAGGCCGCGCAAAGCTTCCGAAAAACACTCCCGCCGCTTGGCTGTGCTTGCGGAAGACGATCCGGAAGCCGTATCGAGTGCTACCGGTGAAGGTTGCTTCGTCACCTTCACCGCGAGTCTTGGCAAATCTGGCCTGTTTTCCCGGCTTCTCTTCCGGGTTTTTATTGGCACGCTAGGTCTCGCGCACCAGGCCAATTACCTCTCCGATTGGGTAGCCCAGTCCAAGTAGCACACCAATAAGAATAATTGCGTTAGTGCCAGGCCCCTACCCGGATGGGCAGCGTAATATCGCCATCGAACCACGTCTCCTCGCCTTTCCGCGCGGGTACGGGAATCACTTCACCATCAGGACTCAGTTGGAGTCCTAAGAGCTGCTGCTCACCAGCATCCCCGGAGTTACTTACCCGCCATTCAATCTCCATCGTGGCACTGTCCCCCGGAGGAAGCTCAACTCCACGCTCGTAGGCGCTGGAGTCCGCGCCGGTGATTTCCGTGGTTCTGAGCTCGGTAGTCGCGAGCTCGGTGCCGGGAAGGCTATCGCTCTGGCTTCCCGCATCGGAGAGCCACACCCCGGTCATGCCCCGCACCGAGCACGCGGTCGCGCCGCGATTGGTGAGCGTGATTCGCACCTGCCGCGCACCAAGAGCGCCATCCACTGAGCTCCGGCTCATATCCACCTGCGCGGACGTACACGGCGCCGAAATTGCGCCCGGGCGCGGATCTCGTGCAGACCTGGACGGCACTCCAGAAATAGGCGAAGGTTCCGGCGCGGGCGAAACCTCCCCCGTAGGCGTAGTTCGCGGTACGGACGCCCCAGAAGAATCCCGGGAATCTTCCACTTCTCGCGGGAACGTTACCGACTCGCCCTTCACATAGGTGCGATCCGCCGGCGAAGGGAGCAGCCACCAGCCTAAGGCGGAAAGCACCACCGCCACGGCGGTGACGCCCAGGCTAAGTTTCAGGAGAAAACCCGGTGATCCGCCAGCCGGTCCGCCAGCGTTTCCGGCCGCCTTATCGACTTCTATCCGGCAGTTTTCACGCGCAAAAACAAGACCACCCAACATCACCCCATAAGAAACGATAACCACCATGATCAAGCCCAGGGGACCCGCAGTGATCAGGCTAGGAGCCATCAACACGCCCGCGCCAGCCCCGGCCACAGCCACCGCCCCGCCGCTCATCCACGCCGCACGGCAAGCACCCGTTCCCACCGCGAGGGTAAGGGAAAAGAGCATTCCAGTTCCGAAGCCGAGCAGACCCACCCCGGCCACGGCTCCCTCAGGCACACCACCGAAGAGCGCGGCCAGGCTTCCGAATATTGCCACCGCCACCACCGCGAGCGCGCCGAGCACTTCCACCGCTATCGCCAGGTAACGTACCTGCTTGCGCGGGCCGCGGGCACCGCCAAACTTACTCGAAGCCCGCGGCAGCGAACGCCCCAGAGCAATCCAAGCACCTATCCCCACCGCGATCCCGGCCAGCATAATAAGCAAATAATCCCAAGGAAAAGGAGCTACCCGGCACTGCCGTGTCGCATTCCAGCTACACCAAGCGCCATCTGCGTACGAGTTCAGCACCAGGGACTGACGCACAGTCCACACAATGACCGCCCAGGAAAGCACCAGCACGGCAGCCGCGCCGACCCCGCGGGCTCGCAATAACGGCCGCTCAGGCATGGGGAGCTGCGCGGGTGCAGACGCTTCGTTAGTCATGCCGCGATTCTAATGCGCGCCGTCGTACCACCATAGGGGTACGACGACGCAGCTACCGGCAGCGCGCGAGGAAATTCTTCATGATCGTGCGCCCACAGGGGGTGAGGATCGATTCGGGATGGAATTGCACCCCGAAGACCGGGAAGCTGCGGTGCTCCACCGCCATGACCTCCCCGTCCCCCACGCAGCGCGAGGTCACGGCCAGATCATCGCCTAGGGTATCGTCGCGCACCGCGAGGGAATGGTAGCGAGCCACCATTTCTTCATCCTCGCACCCCGCGAAGAGGGTGCTCGAAGTATCCATGCGCGCAGGCCGGGCGATGCCGTGCACCACCTCGGCCGCGTAGGTCACGGTAGCGCCGAAGGCCTCGCAGATCGCCTGGTGGCCCAGGCACACCCCGAGGATGGGGTATTTTCCAGCCAGTTGCTCCACCAGCGGCATGGATACACCGGCATCGCGAGGGAAGCCCGGGCCGGGGGAAATAATAATGCCATCCGGGGCCAGTGCATCAATCTCCGCTACGCTCAGGGCATCATTGCGGACCACCTTGACATCCGGGCGGAAAGATCCGACCAGCTGCACCAGGTTGTAGGTGAAAGAATCGTAGTTATCAATGATGAGGATCATGAGCATTCCTCCAACTGGGCGGCGTCGCGCAAAGCTTCCAGGACGGCCGCGGCCTTATTTAGGGTTTCTTGGTATTCGGTGGCGGCAACGGAATCTTGGACGATACCCGCGCCGCTGCGCGCGTAGACCGTGTTCCCGATCTTGTAGGCGATGCGGATACCGATGCAGGTATCGAGGTTCCCCGAAAAATCGAGGTAGCCGATGGCCCCGCCATAAATACCACGTTTATTGCCTTCGAGGTCATTAATGAGCTGGCAGGCGCGGATCTTCGGTGCCCCGCTCAGGGTACCCGCGGGCAGAATCGAAGCAACGGCATCCAGGGCATCGCACTCGGGGCGAATTTTCCCGCTCACCGTGGAACCAATATGCATAACGTGGGAGAAACGCACCACGTCATGGAAGCGATCCACGTTCACGGTGCCGAATTGCGCCAGGCGCCCGATATCATTACGCCCCAAATCCACGAGCATATTATGTTCGGCCAGTTCCTTCGGGTCGGCCAGCAGTTCTTCTTCTAGGCGAGCATCCTCCGCGGGAGTGGCCCCGCGCGGGCGGGTGCCAGCCAACGGGAAAGTGAAGAGGGTGCCATCCTCCAATTTCACCAGGGTTTCCGGGGAGGCCCCCGCCACCTCAATATTGTGCCCGCTGAAATAGAACATATACGGGGAAGGATTAATAGTACGTAACACCCGATAAGTATCAATTAGGGAACCTGTGAATTCCGCGCGCAAGCAATTAGAAAGCACGATCTGGAAAATATCACCTTCGTGAATATAGTGCTTGGCGCGCTCCACCATCGCCACGAACTCCGCCTCATTAAGCACCGGGGTGATTGGCCCGGTCAGGCGCCCGGTAGTATCCGCCACCGGCTCGCCGTGCAGGAGCAGCTGGGCCAGTTCGCGTAATTCTTCGGTAGCCCGCGGATATTCTTCCTCCAGGTTATCGAGGCCCACCACCTTGATTAATATGATTTTTTGGCGGAAGTTATCGAAGGCAATAACGGTGTCGAAAAGCATAAGATCGACATCATTAAAGCCTTCCTCGTTCGGGGCATCGAGGCGCAGGGTCGGTTCGGCATATTTCACGTAGTCATAGGAAAAATATCCCACCAGCCCGCCGGCGAAGGGCGGCATCCCCGGGATTTTCGGGCTGCGGTAGCGGGCGAGCACCTCGCGGATCGCATCCGAAGGGGAATCATAGGCGGCCGGCTGATCATTAATCCGCACCTGCCCGTCCACAGCGGTAATTTCAAGTTTCGGATCGTAGCCGAGGAACGTGTAACGCCCCCAGGTCTGATCCTGGCCGGCCGATTCGAGCATATAGACGTGATCGGAAACGTTTTTGAGGATTTTCAGAGCGGTGACGGGCGTGAGGGAATCGGAAAGAATTTCGGTGGCGACGGGAGCGGCGCGATACTCGGGCGCAACGCAGTGCTCGGTTCTGAAGGCGCTCAGCTCAGCGAGGGCAGGGTAAAACTGCATAATTATCCTTTGTGATAACAGTGCGGGGGTCTTGATTATGGGGTGACGTTGATCCCTGAGGGCACGTACGCGCGAAGCACGCGCGTGCGGGGAAGAAAAATTAGGCGCGCCATCGACGCCAGCCGGCGCCCAGCGCCGCAAGCTTTGCACAACCCGTATCCATACCCGTCACTTTAGCAGGCCGAATAGTTCGGCGCGCTGCGTTCCACTTTCCGGATCCCGCGGCTCCAGATGCAGCTCATTATCGGCCACCTCGTTAATGAATTCCGGATCGTGGCTGATCACCAGGACCGTGGCTCCGCGCGCTGCAAGCGCGCGGATGTGAGTGGAGATGGAGTGGAGGTGCCGATAATCCACCCCGGAGGTCGGTTCGTCAAAGACATAAAAGTCGGCGTGTGCCACCGTTGCATTGGCGACGACGAGGCGCTGCTTCTGCCCGCCCGATAGAGTAGCCGGATGCCGGTCCGCTACCTCGCCTAATCCGAGGTCGGCCAAGACCTGCTCGATCCGGTCCGCGCTCACCCCGGCATTCCCCAGCGCCACTTCCCCGCGCACGGTTTCCGCGAACAGCTGGCGGGTGACATCCTGCATGACCAAGCTGGAATGGCGCAGCCGCTCGCGCCCCCGGCACACTTTCCCGCCGAAGGAAATTCGCGCACCAGATTCCGGATGCGCCAGCCCGATGAGCACCCGGGCCAGGGTGGTTTTCCCCGCCCCGTTGGGCCCCGTCACCGCGGTGACCTGCCCGGCCGGGATCTCCACCCGCTCCAGATTAAGCACCTCGTGGGGCCCGTAGGCAAAGCGCACCGCCTCGGCCACCACGCCCGGGGTGGTGGGCGCGCTGGCCGGGGTGCCGGCGTCGTCGCCCTTATGCGCGGTGGCGGAAACGCGCGCCGCACGTTCGGGTACCCGCAAGGTCCGCAGGCCCAGACCGATGCGTTCGGTTTCGTCCATCGCAAAGAAATCCGCAGCGGCGTAGCGCCCGGTGATGCGCCCGCCGTGCATCACGACGACGCGATCCGCTACGCCACGCAGCGGGTAGAGGCGGTGCTCGGCGATGATCGTGGTCCAGCCGCGGGCTTTGAGGGCGCGTACGACCTGCGCGAAATGCCCGACCATCTCGGGGCTGAGGTTGGAGGTTGGCTCGTCGAAGAGGAGGATGCGGTGCGGGCCGACCAGCGCGGCAGCGCTCGCCACCAATTGCAATTCGCCCCCGGAAAGCTGGGCGAGGCGGCGCGGGAGGAAACGCTCAATATTCCAGGTGGTGGCAGCGTGGGCGATGCGTTCGGCGATGAGCTCAGGGGCGTCCCCGGCGTTTTCGCCGGCGAAGGCGAGTTCCTCGAGGACTTTCGCGGTGAAGAATTGCGCGCGCGGGTTTTGGAACACGGTGCCGGCCGCGCGCCCGAGCTCCTGAATCGGGGTGGCGGTGGTGCTAAGCCCGGCCAGGCGGACCTCGCCGTGCAGCTCGCCGGGGTAGAGCTCGGGGATGAGGCCGTTGAGGAGTTTGAGGATCGTGGACTTCCCGGAGCCGGACGGCCCGGTGATGAGGGTGCACGAGCCTTCCGGGAAGTCGAGGTCAATATCGCGCACGCCGCACTCGGTGGCGGGTAGCTCGGGATCGCTCTGGTAGGTGAAGGTAACGCCGCGCAGGTAAGTGGCGGAATCCGCGGTTGCAGAAGCAGACGCTGCGGTGCCCGCGGTTTCGGGAGCCACGGAACTCTGGGCATCGGGGGCTTGCTGATCGGGCGCGCTCATCGCACTCCTCCCGGGGTGAAGCTGATATTGGCGAGGTAGTAGCGCGCCACAATGAGGGCCGCGATGACCGCGAGCCACAGCGCATCCACCCAGGAGAAACGCAGGCGATGCAGCGAGGTGGGGCGGGTGCGCGAGCCGAGGCCGCGCAGGGTTCCCGCCGCCGTCATATCATCGGCAATGCGGGCGCAGGAGGACAGCAGCGGGACCAGGATAAATTCCAGGTAGCGCAAGGGATGGAACACGGCGCTCCAGCCCATGGCCAGGCCGCGTAGCGCCATTGCCTCGCGCACCGCCCGGTATTCGGAAACCACGATCGGCAGGAAACGCAGCAGCACGGTGATCGGTGCGGTGACCGCCACCGGGATACGCAGGGCGCGCAGCGCGGCCACCAGCTCGCCGGGCACCAGCACCGTGAGGGCATACCCGGCCAGGGCGGCCGCCGCGCATAATTTGAACATCCAGAACCCGAAAGCCACGAAAAAGGCACCCAAGGCGGAGGCCCCGGTGAGGCTCGGGAGGAAAATAAGGAACATCCAGAAGGATTCCACCACGATAATGCCGAGGGCCAGTTTCACCCGCCCGTTACTCACGAGCGCGAGCGCGGCCACCAGCACCACGATGACCGCGAGCAGGAAACTGCCGCGCGTCATGACCAGCGCATTGCCCACCAGCACCAGGAGGAGGACGGTGCGCGGGTCCGGGCGCCAGCGCCGGCGCTCATCCAAGCTCAGAATCCCGCCGGCATCAAGAACCGCGGGCGCGCCACTGTCGGGCTGAGCTGGCACACCGGTAGCGGAAGCGAGCGGGCCGCGAGCACGCGGGCCCGCGGCGTCGTCGTTAAAAATTGTGGAATCCACCGGAACCTCGCAGCTAGCGGGCGATACCGGACGTGCGGAAATGGCGGCGCAGCACCGAATCACCGAAGAAACCGCCGATAATTCCGAGCACGAACACGGCCACGCCCCAGATGGCAATCATGGTTGGGGAGAGGAACCAGCGCAGGCCGTCGGCGTACTCGGTGCCCATGGAGCCGGCGATGTACTGGTAGTAGCCTTCCGCGTCGGTGAGAACCGGGAACCACGGGGCGACGTACCACAGCGACATCAGCGCATAGCCGAGGATCTTGAGGTAACGCTTGCCGCGGGTGAAGAGATAATCGCCTAACAGCCCCAGGCCGAAGGTGAGCAGCACGGTCACCCACGGATGCCCGGTGAGCACCATAAGTGCGCCCACGAGCAGCGCCATAAGCCCGAGGGTGCCGAATTTCGGGGCGCGTGCTTTGAAGAGGAAAACGACGACGCCGTTGGCGATAATCCCCAGCGCGTAGCCCACGAACATCATCGCCGGGTTGATGACGCCCAGCATTCCGAAGCCGAAAAGAACAACGAAGTAGATGGCGGTAAAAACGCCAATGTTAATAAAGTCTTTAGTTTTCACGGTGAGTCACTCCTGAACGAAGTAGTGAGAACGAATCAGGGGCGGATTAGGGCACCCTAACTTGAACTTTCGGGGATTAACTGTAGCGCGATCTGAGCGTGCGTCAATAGGACGTGTGAAATACGGGCGAAATGCGGGGGTGGTGGGGTGGATTCACGGCCATTGCGGAAGCCTGCGCCGGGCGGCACGCGAGGCGAAAATGCGCCGAGCCGCGAAACGGAAATGCACCGAGCCGCGAAGCGCGCCACAGCGTCTGCACAAGCGCCGTGAAACGGGTAGCCTAAATCTGTATCGATTTTCAATCGCTCGCGCCAATGGTGGTGTTGCGCCACAATCGTACCGAAGGAGGAACCTGTGACCAGAAAAATCTCCGGCGCCCTCATCGCTCTTATTTTTGGCTTGCTCGCGGCCATCGCGCCCTTGCCGACCGCGCTCGGGGAGCCAAATCCGCCGGGCGAAACCACCGCATCCACGTGGGACGAGCTCATCACCACCGCTTCCCAATCGGGTGATATAAGCGCGACTCTTTCCCATAAGTTGGGTCTCAGTGCGGATGCGCCGGTACTGCGGGTTCCGGCCGGCACCCAGCTCACCCTCACCGGCAGCGGTGAAATCACCGGCGCGGATCTACCCGCGATCCAGGTGGACAAGGGTGGTTCTCTCACCCTGGCCGGCCCTTCGTTTACCCGCACGCAATTCGTGGTGGAGGGCACACTCACGGTGAGTGCCGGCTCGATTCACGATACGGCCCTCACCGGCCCGGTTATTTTCGTTAAGGGCGGGGAACTCAATATCAGCGGCACCGCTGATTTCTCGCGTAATTCCAGTGCGCCGCAGGGTGGCACGCTCGGGCCGAGCGGCGTCGTCGCCAAAAAATATGCACCGATTACCGCCTACGGCGGAACCATCAACGTGAGTGGCGGCACCCTCACCGAGAATTCCGGCCTGCAACTGGGCGGCGCTATTGGGGTGTGGGGCAGCGCGGAGCAGCCCGCAAAACTCGCGATCAGCGGGGGTACGCTCAGCAAAAATACGGTGAGCCACCCGGAGTTCAACGGTCTCGGTGGAGCGGTCTTTACCGAAGGTGCCACCGTGGAGCTCAGTGGCGGCACCCTGAGCGAAAATGCCACCGAAATCGGCGGGGCTATGGCGCTTATGCACTCCCCCTTCACCATGAGCGGCGGCGAAGTCCGCGGGAACTCCAATGGCATATTCAGGGGCCAGGGTGGCGGTATTCATATCACCGGTGGTGAGGCGAAGTTCACCGGTGGAATCATCACCGGAAATGAGTCCACCGTAGCCGGCGGAGGTCTGCATACATCTCAAGCCACTGTCACTTTGGCCGGGACCTCGTTCACGAATAACATCTCCGGCGAATCCGGTGGTGCGCTCGCCTTCCGGTCGAATAGCCAGGTCACTCTCACCGCCGGGCTTATTAGCGGAAATACGTCCCGCGGATTCTGGGGCGGTGCCGGTATTTACAACGAGAAAGGCTCCACTCTCACCATCCACAACGCGGTTATCCGCAATAATGAGATCGCGGAAATGCGGCTGGTCGGAGCTGGCAACCGCCCGCCGAGCCCTCAGGGCGGCGGGGTGTGGAACTGCCCCACCGGCCGGACCACTATGAATATCACCCGAGGCGTGGCTATTTTCGATAATTCCGCGCCCGATGCTGGAACAGAGAAGCAATACAAGGGCGCCGGCGATGACTTCTTCAGCGTTGCCAAACACGAATTCGATAACCCGACGCCCGTTGCGGGCCAGCCGGTTGTGGTAAGCGAGCGGATGCTCGGCGGTTCCCCGCGCGCCTGGTTCCAGGATGGCTCCGCCTACGGCATTCACACTAATTGGCCCGCGGAGAAACAGCTGCTGCGTTACCAGGAAGGCGGGCAAAATACCCCGGTTCCCTTCGGCCAACCCATTAATGACAATAAGGCTTTCAAGTCGGTGCCGAGCGCGGAGGCAAAAGCCCTGGCTGGGCAGCTAGCTAGCGTTATTATCGAAAACAATCACGCCACCGGCATTGGCATTAGCGGCGGCGGCATCGCCAATAACGGCGAGCTGATTTTCGGCGAGGATGACATCTGGACCCTGCGCGTCACGAAGGCCTGGGAGGGCGACGACGCCGCCACCCGCCCCGAGTCCATCACGCTGGACGTGCTGGTCGGCGGGCACAAACTCCAGGAAATCACCCTCACGGCCGCACAGCAGTGGACGGCCGAGATCGCGAACTTCCCCAACCCGGCCACGCTCATCGACGCGGCCACCGGCAAGCAACTCCCCATCGAGTTCCGCGAACACGGCGCGGAAAATTCCCCGTACACGCTGCGCACCACCGCCACCACGGCGGACGACGGCGCGAAGCTCTACACGGTGACACTCACCAACACCATGTCCACCGAGGTTTCGGTGGCGAAGAAATGGAACGACGACGCCGCGCCTGCCGGGCTGCGCCCCGATAAGGTCACGGTGGAACTCCTGGATGCGGGCCAGCCGGTGGGTCAGAGCTTGGAGCTGAGCGCCGCGGGTGGATGGACCGGGAAGTTCACGGATCTCCCGGTGTACCGCGAGGGCCGCAAGGCGGTGTACTCAGTACGCGAAGTGCAGGTTCCTGGATACACAAGCGTGATCAGCGGGGATGCGGCCAGCGGGTACGTCATCACGAATACTCATACACCGCCGCCACCCACCACGGAGCCGCCGGCGCCGCCAACAACTCCGCCGGCGCCACCAACGACGGAGCCTCCGACTCCGCCAACCACGCCGCCTACTCCGAGCGTGCCGCCGACGACGGAACCGCCCGCTCCGCCGACCACTCCCCCGGTGCCGCCCGCGGTGCCTCCGAGCACGCCGCCGGTAACTCCACCGGCCAGCACACCGCCGAGCACGCCGCCGGCTAATCCGCCGCGGATTGTGCGCACCGGTAGCGACGCTCGTTCCGGAGCAACCGTGGCCGGCACAGCACTGCTAGCGGGCCTCGGAATCCTGGCCTGGCGCCGCATCCGCACCACGCGCTAAGGCGCCCTGCGCCTCACCCACGGGGGTGGTACATCGCACGCGATGTACCACCCCCGCCGTCGTCGTACCTCTTAATGGGCATTATCCGACTGAGACCCGTTTCACGCCGAAAAAATTTCCCTCCGCCCCGGGAGAGGAATATGCTATTGGCAATTTGAGCCAAAATCAGGCAGGCTCAGGAAAATTCGGAGGCACACTCACTCATGTCCGTGACGGAAACGAAAATCCCGACCGCCACTCAACCGATTGATCACCCTATCGATGGGAATCTCACCATTCCCGCCAGTTCCGGAATTCCCGATAATCCCGGCCTTTCCGGTATTCCTGATTCCGCAGGAGTTAACAACCGGCCGGACGAGGATTTCTCATTCGGAGTTGTTCCCACTTCAAGCCGACGTTCCTTTTGGGCCGTCGGCTTTGTTATGCTCGGCTTCACTTTCTTCTCCGCGTCCATGTCCGTCGGAGCGAAGCTCGGCATCGGCCTAGACCTGGGCGGCTTCATCGCCGCGGTCTCCATCGGCGGCGCGATCCTGGCCACCTTCACCGGGGCGCTGGCCTACGTGGGCGCGAAAACCGGGATGGGCGTGGACGAACTCGCCCGCCACTCCTTCGGCCGCTTCGGCTCCTTCCTCCCCTCCTTCCTCATCGCCTTCACCCAAATGGGCTGGTTCGGCGTGGGCGTGGCCATGTTCGCCATCCCGACCGCGGAAATCCTCAATATTAACCCCTGGCCGATTGTGCTCATCGCCGGCGGTCTCATGACCGCCTCCGCCTACTACGGCATCAAGGCCATCGAGATCGTCTCCTTCATCTCCGTGCCGCTGATCGCGGGGCTCGGCACCTACTCAATGGTGACCGCCACGGTGGACGGCGGCGGCCTCACCCGCATCTTCGCAAACACCAGCGGCATGCCGGTCATGGTGGGAGTCGGCCTGGTGGTCGGTTCCTTCATCTCGGGCGGCTCGGCCACCCCGAACTTCACCCGCTTCGCCGGCTCCGCGAAATCCGCGGTTATTACCACCGTCATCGCCTTCCTGCTGGGCAATACCCTCATGTTCTCCTTCGGCGCGGTGGGCGGGGCCTTCACCGGCAAGGACGACATCTTCTACGTCATGATCGCCCAGGGCCTGGCCATCCCCGCCCTCATCGTGCTGGGCGCGAATATTTGGACCACGAATAACAACGCCCTCTACACCACCGGCCTGGGCTTCGCGAATATGACGAAGCGCCCCAAGAAGCCGCTGGTCATCATCGCCGGCATCCTCGGCACCCTGTGCGCGCTGTGGCTCTACGACAACTTCGTGGGCTGGCTGAGCTTCCTCAACGCCACCCTGCCCCCGATTGGCACCGTGCTGGTGGCCGACTACTTCGCCAACCGCCGCGCCTACCAGGCCATCGTGGAGGCCGTGGAAACCGGGCGAATTTCCGCCGCGGATACCTCGAATACCTCGGCGACCCGCGCGGTGGCCTGGCCCGCGGTGATCGCGGTGGCGGCCGGGGCGCTGGTGGGCTGGACCATCCCGGTGGGGATTGCCTCGCTCAACGCTATCGTGGCCACGCTGGCCGTGTTCTTCGCTGGCCGCGGCGTCGTCGCAAAAATGAAGTAAGCGCCCGCGCGCTGCACCGTAACGTATCGCACGCACCCGAAAGGAGCACCCGTGAGCACCCAGATTTTCCGAAATCTGCGCGTCGAAAACGCTGAGCACCTCTCCGATATCACCGTGACCGACGGCGTCATTACCGCGATCACGCCCGCCGGGCCGGTTGCCGGTTCCGCCGCAAGTCCCGCCGGGACCGGTTCGCGTGACGGCGCCGGTTCGCCCGCCCCCGTTTCCGGCACCCCCGTTTCCGGTACGACGGCGCAGCCGAGCCACGCGCCGGCCGCCACCGTCCGCGACTTCGGCGGGCGCCTCGCCCTGCCGCCCATCGTGGAATCACACGTCCACCTGGACACCACGATGACCGAAGGCGATCCGCACCCCAACGAATCGGGCACCCTCTTCGAGGGCATCGAGATATGGTCCCAGCGCAAGGCGAAGCTCACGGTGGAGGACGTCAAGGAGCGCGCCATGCGGGCGATCCGCCAGCAGGTGCGTTTTGGAATCCAGTACATCCGCTCTCACGTGGATATCAACGACCCGAACCTCACCGCGCTGCGCGCCCTGCTCGAACTGCGCGAGGAACTACGCGACCGCGTCACCTTGCAGCTGGTGGCCTTCCCGCAGGAGGGCATCGAATCCTATCCGCACGGGCGCGAACTGCTGCGCACCGCCGCCGAGCTGGGCGTAGACGCCATCGGCGCCATCCCGCATTACGAATTCACGCGCGAATACTCGGTGAGCTCGCTGAATTACGCGGTGGGCCTCGCGCAGGAATTCAACCTCCTCATGGACGTGCATTGTGATGAGATCGACGACGGCGCTTCGCGCGGCCTGGAAACCCTGGCGACTCGGGCCTACGAGGCGGGTATCGGGGAGAAGGTCACGGCCTCGCATACCACGGCGATGCATTCGTATAACAATGCCTATTTCATTCGGCTGCTGCGACTGCTCAAGATGAGCGGAATCAATTTTGTATCCAATCCGATGGTCAATACCCACCTGCAGGGGCGCACGGATACCTATCCGAAGCGCCGCGGGGTGACCCGGGTCAAGGAGCTGACGGAGGCGGGTATCAACGTGTCTTTCGGGCAGGACGATATCGTCGATCCGTGGAATCCGCTGGGCACGGGCTCGCTGCGCGACGTGACCCTCATCGGGCTGTACGTGACCCAGATGATGGGGGCCTCGCAGATCGATCATTCCTATCGCTTCATCACCCATAACGGCGCGCGCACCCTCCACCTGCCCGATTACGGCATCAAGGTGGGTAATCCCGCGAACTTCATCGTGCTGGGGGCGCAGTCCTGGCGCGAGGCCCTGGCTTTCCACGCCCCGGTGCTGGCTTCCTACCGGCGCGGCGAGCTGCTTTTCGAGTCCACTGAGCCGGAGCGCGCCTGGCATTTGTAGGCGGTTGGTTGTGCGCCGCGCGCGGCGCGCGCTTCGCGCGGGCACGGCGGCGCGCGGGCCTTTTTCTCCCGGACCCTCGGCCGAGTGACAGGCCGGGGGTTCGGTGAATTTAAGCCGGTGGGCGGGCCTGCGAACGACAGGCACCGACCGCCCACCATCACGCCGGCTTACAAAGTGGTACTGGAGCTACAGCCAACACCCGGTTTTCTGTCGTGGAGTACCACTCTGTCAGGCCCGATGCTCTCCAGTACCACTCTGTCACCGCACCGCGGGCCTGGTGGCCAGCCACCACCCGGAGCCGATCTGGCAACTGGCGGCCCAGGCCCGTCCAGCCCGGGCCCGTCCAGCCCGCCCCGAAAACAAAGTGCGCATAAGAGCACCGTTTCGGAGCGATTTCGTGTCTCTTACGCGCTGTGAGACTTGTGTGTAGCTGATCTGGGATCGGCTGGCAGGATAGATCATAGCCACGGTGGCGTGCCCCGC
>NZ_JBOZCJ010000033.1:0-18156 GCF_051265215.1 Actinotignum stranguriae | reverse complement strand
CACTGCTGGCACTGCTGGCACTGCTGGCACTGCTGGCACTGCTGGCACTGCTGGCACTGCTGGCACTGCTGGCACTGACCAGGTGACTATCACGCCGCCGCATATTAAGGTGGCTGATCCTCTCACAAACGAAGGCTTGGCCATGGTTTTGAAGTATTTGGATGGGTGTGGTTGGGGTGATGAGGCTGTTGTGGAGCGCCTTTCGGTGGCGATTGGGGTGCGGGCGCGCTCTCGTCTGGCGGTTCTTGTTAGGCAGTACCCGTGGCTTGGTTTTGATGAAGTGGTAGGGGATCTCATCTCGCGGGTGTGGGAGGTTATGCGTACGCGTACGCGTGCGGTGGTGGGTGCGCGTTTTCGGTGGGCGTATGCGATCAGCCGGGCGGTACGGCAATTCTTGGAAGCCGATATGCCGGCCGAGCCGGTGGACTATGGGGGCACTGGTTTCGAGGAACAGGCTGGTGGGCTTGGGGCGCGGAGGGCAGATTACGAGCATGGGGATTCTCGGGTTTTGCTTGAGGATGCTGCGGGGTGGAGTGCGGGCGCGCAGTTCTTGGTCGGCGAGCTGGTGGCACGCGGTGTTGACCAGGGTGTCGCCTGGCATGGAATGCGGCGGATGCTTGAGCTTTCCGCACAGTGGGGTTTTCACACCCGGACGACTCATGCTCGGGAAGACCGTGAACTGGCGCGTTTAGGGATTAGCAAAAATGCTATCGGTGCGTGGATGGGGCTTATTAACGGGTCACGTCGAGAAGGCGCGAAAGGTTCTTTTTTACTAGGTTTCGCGCGTGGGCGCCGCTCGTTCACCGAGAAGGAAGAATTCCGGTTGAAGATCATTGTGGAAGGGTGTCCTTCTCAACTTTCCTCAGATTCTCCCGCATCGGGGGTGGTCTCGTGAATCTCCCATTCGCTGATAGAAACGGTGGTGACCAGGCTGCTCGTCCACACAACCCCGGCGGTTTTGCGTGCTGCGGCTCGGGCCTCGTCCAGGCTCGTATACCAGGTGGCTTCCTGAACGAAGGGCGGGAGCCGATCGCCAGTGACGGCGTAGACCGTTTCGATGGTGGTTTCGACCTCGCGTGGCCATCCCATTTTTTCCTGACTCATGAGCATCCTCCTTTTCTTGATGCACTGCTCTGTTTTGCGGTGCTACTAACTAGGGGGCTTTGCACGCACACGACCAATGAGTTTTCCCAGGAGGTGGGCACTGGTGCGTAAACACAAAACTCAACCCGCGCGGGCTGGTCTTGCCCTGCCCTGGGGTCAGCTTCCTGACCTTCCCGGTGAAGGGAGCGTCCTGCCGTGTGTATGGACGGATCCGAGCACGGCGGTGTTTGCGGTGGGCGCGAGTGGTGGCGTGGGCACGACGACTATCGCCGCGTTGTGTGGGTTGGTTGATTTTGGGCGCGTCTGGCCTGTGTCTGCTCCGCAGCCGGCGCGGTGTGTGGTGGTTGCCCGCCCCACCGCTACCGGTATGGCGGCGGCGCGTGAGTGCGCGGGCGCGTTGTTCGGTGGGCGCGTGGCCGGCGTCGAGTGCGTCGGGCTTGTGCTTGTTGCCGATCAGCCCGGGCGCTTGCCGCGTGAGCTGGCGCGTGCGCGTGCGCTCACCGAGAGTGTGTTTCCGGCCGTGTGGCGCCTCCCTTACAGCCAGGCACTAAGGCTCGGGCGAGACGACCCTCAGCTCGCCGCACACAAGGCCGTCCAAGACCTGCGCTCCCTGGCAAGCGCGGGCGAAGAACCAGAAGTTTTTATTGATGACATTCCCGCTGTCGGTGGGGTGTCCCTAGATATCTAAAGGAGAAAACATGTTTACCCAACTATCAACCCTGGAAGCCTACCTTCATGCGGCGCTTTTGCCGTTTATTGAGGTGACGCCGACTCAGCCTCCGGGAACGGAGAAGATTACCCAGATTTTGGGATACGTGGCCTGGGGTGCAGGCGTGTTGTGTTTGCTCGGGATTTTCATTGTTGCGGGCAAGCTCGCCATCAACGCAAGGCATGGGGAAGGTCTTGAGGAAGCCAAAGGCTTGCTTTGGGTCTTGGCGGCGCTCGTATTAATTGGTTCGGCTACCTCGCTTATCGGCGCTTTCATCACCCTATAAGCAGCCCGCAGCAAAAAGACGATACAAGGATTGGAGGGGACAGGCATGGGTAAAGACAATAAGCCAGGCAGTAAGGGGCTGGGTGTAGGGCTAACTATCGGCGGTCTGCTCGTGGTTGCGGGCATTGTGGCGGTGGTGTGGGCGCTCATCGCACCCGCGAATACTCACACAGACCCTACGCCGGTCCCCTCCATATCTACTGCTCCGCCTTCGCCGCAGGCGTCAGCGTCGGCGACGCCTGGGTGTGGTCTGGATTTTAGTGACATGTCGCTACCAGACCGGAATTTCACGCCCGTGTGGCAGGACGGCCCGCTTGGGGTGCGCCTAGCCACGCTCCCGGGCGCGGGGCCGTGCGAGCAGACCCCTGCGGCTCGTGGCTATACGAATACCCCAAAAGCCGCAGTTTTAGCGGCGCTTAATTACGTGTCGTTGTCGTCTGTTGGCGGCCCAAACGCACAAGCTGTCCTCGACGAGTTATTGGCGGACGGCCCGGACAAAAAGGTGTTGCTTGAGGCGGCCGGTGAGCTGGCCGGGCGGGTGCTCCCTGCCCCGCGTCTGGTGGGTTTCCAGGTCTTCGACTACGACCTCGAGCGGGCGAGTATTGGGGTGGCGTTCATGCTGGACGCACAGCCTGGCGTGGTGTTTGGGCGCAGCCTCGACCTCACCTACGACAAGAAAACACAGATGTGGCGGACGCGGCCGGTGGCGGACATGTCCACGGTACTCACGGTGGTTGATCGGCCCTTGTCTACGGGGTGGACGTTATGGACGCGGTAGTGTTTGCTGATTACCTCGCGCCTCTACCTGCGTGGGTGCCCGGCGGCCCGACACCGACGGTCTGCGTGACGGATGTGTGTGGTTGGAATATTTTGAACCCGCTCGCCTGGGTCGGCAAAGGGTTTTCAACGCTCGTCGGCTCCGTCATTGAGCTACTGGCTGAAGCAATGGCTAGCGCCTCCATGTGGCTCCTGGAGTTCCTCGTAGGCTTCGTATCCTCCAATCCGCGCCTGAACTTGCAGGATACGGAGGCGATCACCTGGATCCACGACTCGCTTTCCTATGCAACCGGCTTGTTTATGCTCTTGGGGGTGCTTGTGGGTGCGGGGTCGATGGCTTGGCATCGACGCGGCGAACCCCTACGCGACATGCTCCAATCAGTCATCCAACTCGTTATTGTTTCGGGTGCGGGCGTGACAGTGATCCAACTCTTGATGGAGGCATCCTCCCTTTTCTCAAGCTGGCTACTCAGCTCTTCGGGGTCGATGGAGAGCGTTCAGGCCGCTATCAATGTGATGATTGATGAGGGCACAAATTTAGCGATCCTGACGATCTTCTTGCTCGCGGCGATGCTGCTCGGCACCCTCCTCGCATTGATTTTGCTGTTGTGTCGGGATTCTTTCCTCGTGCTCTTGATCGGTATTTTGCCTCTTTCGGCAGCGGCCACCAACACGGCCGTGGGGCGGCAGTGGTTTGAGAAAACAAAAACCTGGATTATCGCTTTTTTGCTGTATAAGCCAGCTTTCGCCATCATCCTCTCTATCGGTATGAGGCTGATTTCCTCTGGTAGTCCGCCGACGATGACCGCGCGCGTGGAGCAAGCCTGCGGGACCTTCGACGAAGCGAAACTCGAGGAGTACCAGAAGTGTGTCCTGGAGCAGATGAAAACCGCCATCGGAGACGACTCTTCGCTGACGAACTCCGTCACCACTATTCTCGTGGGCGTCGGGGTGTTGGTGTTGGCGGGGTTTGCTATGCCCGCGCTCATGCGTTTCGTAGTCCCCGCAACCGCCTCCATGTCAAGCGGCGCTGGGATGAGTGGGATAGCGGCCGGCCTGGGAGGCGCGGCCGGGGCACTCGTTGCGTCGGGTGCTATTAAGGTTGCGCGCGGCGGGGTAGCCGCAGCGCGGGGCGGGGTCTCGAAAGTCCGGGCTGCCCGCGCCACAAAAACAAGTGCCAGTAGCACGGCGAGTGGTAGTGGTGGTGTGGGTGCGACCGGCGCAGCAACCACCGGAACCACCGGGACAAGCAGGAGCGGCCCGGCGAGTAGGAGTGGCGCGGCTAGTGGCGCTACCAGCGCACCCGCTAATACAGGCAGTGCGAAGAAAACACCGCGGCGTGCGCGGGCGGCGAAGAAGCAGGCACAGACACCCATGCCTTCGGTGTCGGCGGGTAGTCAGGCTAGTGGCGCGGCCCCCACACCCCCATCCAAGCCGGCCTCACCTTTCGCCCTACCCACAAAGCAGCCCGGGCGCGGCGCTTTCGATAAAGCCCGCCAGACCGGCGCCTTCACGTCGAATCTAGCAAGCGGCGCAGATAGTGAGAGCGAGGAAAACGCATGAGCACACCCAGAACCTATGGCCACTGGCGGCGGCCCCAAGCCCCGGGTATCGGGCGGCTTTCCGGGGCGCTGACGGTCGGCGTCTTCGCCCTCCTGATCTTGATGGTTCTTGTGCAGATTATTGCCGGAATCATCCCCGCGTTGGTACTCGGGAGCATCTGCGGCTCGCTTGGTTTGTTGTTTGCCCGCAAAGACATGCATGGGGTGTCACTCGCGGGGAAGATTGGAGAAAGAATGCGATTTTGGCGCTCGCGCAGCCGCGGTGAGAATCTCTACCGCTCCGGCCCACTCGGGGTAACAGGTGGACCTTTCATGCTCCCGGGTATTCTCGCACCTACGAGGGTGGCTGATTTTGTGGATGGTTTCGGGCGTGACTTCGCCGTCATCACCACCGGAAAAACGGGCACCTTCGCTGTCGTCTTCGCCTGCGAAAGTGAAGGAGCATCCCTGGTCACTCAAGACCAGATCGACACGTGGGTGGCGCGCTGGGGGCAGTTTTTAGCGCGCCTGGGCGAAGAACCAGGCCTTATCGGTGCGAGCGTCGTCGTGGAATCCGCACCCGATACCGGCTCGCGCCTTCAGCGTGAAATCACCGCAAACAAGCAAGAAAACATCCCCAACTTGGCCGAACAGATGCTCAGCGAAGTGAGCCAGTTATACCCCTACGGGTCCGCGTCGCTGCGCGCCTACGTGACCCTCACCTTCGAAAACCATTTGGGTAAAGGTAGCGGGAAAACACTCGATTTGGCGGCGGCCGGTCAGGAACTGGCGACTCGTCTACCGTCATTGTCTCAGGCATTGACTGGGACGGGTGCGGGCTTTGTGCGTCCTTTAGATGCCGCGGGTGTGGGGCGGGTGGTGCGTTTGGCGTATGACCCGGATGCGCAAGAGATTTTCGACGACGCACTAGCCAGCAGCGAGGCAGTTACCTTGGAGTGGAATGAGGTTGGCCCGAGTGCCACGCAAGCTAACTGGGACAACCTCATCCACGACAACGCGGTGTCGGTGTCGTGGGTTATGAGCGCCGCACCACGCGGCATCGTCCAATCAAACATCCTTGCCTCGCTGCTGGCGCCGTCTCCTCGTATTGCCCGCAAACGGGTCGCCTTGCTTTATCGACCTATCGAGGCTGGGCGGGCCGGGGAGATCGTGGAGAAAGATAAAAACGCCGCTTCCGTGCGGGTCTCGTCATCCGCGAATGTGCGGGCACGCGATGAGGTCGCACTTGCTCACGCGGTAGCCTCCGCTGCCGAGGAAGCGGCCGGTGCGGGGCTGGAGAATTTCGGGATGGTGATTACCGCAACCACCATGCGCGATGCCGGAGACGTGAAAGACATGGCCGACGCGGTCGGCTCACTAGCATCGTCGGCGCGGATTCGGATCCGGAAATGCTATGGCGGGCAAGACTCCGCCTTCGCCATCTCTCTACCGCTCGGGGTGATTCCGGGCCGGTATTCGGTGATTAGTGAGAGTGTTCGGGAGGCACTATGACCAGCCAAAGCAATACCACGAGCACTATGAACGGGCGGGGGCCTGGTTCGCGTGGGTTTACCGGACGCGGGGGCGGCCGCCAATCCTATGTTCCGGCACTCCCCCAATGGCGCGGCACCTCGGTGCAGGTATGTGGCCTGTGGCCGTTTGCTAGTGGCGCGCCAGCCCCGCTTATTGGGGTGCCGTTCGGGCAGTGCGAGAAAGGCGGCAGCCTCTCCCCCGTTTGTTTCGACCCGATTAGTTGGTTTCGGGCGGGCATGATCTCCAACCCGAGCATGTTCGTCCTCGGCCTGCCCGGCCTAGGCAAGTCTTCGGCAGTGCGGCACATTAGTTTGGGTCTGGCCGGGTTCGGTGTCTCGACAATGGTTCTTGGTGATTTGAAACCGGATTACGTGGATTTGGTGGAGGCTATGGGAGGCCAATGCATTACTATCGGCCGCGGCGGGGTGAGCCTGAATCCGCTAGACACCGGAAACACCCACCAGGCAGCACAAGCACTCTCTGGCCAAGCCCGCCTCGATCTATTGAATAGTGCTCATGCTCGCCAGCTTACGATGCTTTCGTCTCTTGTTGAGCTGGTGCGCGGCGGCCGCATCACCGACCGGGAAAGGACCATCCTTGACCGGGCGCTGCGCGTGTGGGATACCCACAACCCCACCACCGTCCCCATCATTAGCGACATCCTCGCTATTGTTCGGGCGGCACCCGACGACGTACGTTTGGCGGCACTTGATCGCGGTTCCATCGACCGCTACTTGCAAGTCACGGAAGCTCTCGAGGCATCACTCATGGCACTACTCGGGGGCCGTTTTGGGCAAATATTCGCAGCCCCCACCACAACTCCTATGCGGATGGACCGGTCCGTCGTCTTCGATGTCTCCGCGGTGTCGGGTGCGGATGAAGCCCTACAAGCCGCAGTGCTCTTGGCGTGCTGGTCGTACGGGTTCGGGAATATCACGACCTCGAACACCCTCGCCGATAACAACCTCGCCAGCCGTCGGCTGTTTTTCGTGGTCATGGATGAGTTATGGCGCGTGCTGCGGGCCGGGGAGGGCATGGTTGACTCCGTCGACGCCCTCACACGCCTCAACCGCCAATGGGCGGTGGGCCAGGCCATGATCACCCACACCATGAGCGACCTCGAGGCCCTAGCGTCCGAGCAAGCCCGGGCCAAGGCACGCGGGTTCGTGGAGCGCGCCGGAGTGTGCCTCCTTGGCGGCCTACCTGAACGGGAAATGGGTTTGCTGCGCGGTGCGGTGAGGCTGAATTCCGCGGAGGAAGACGTACTCACAAGCTGGCAAGACCCGGGAAGCCTTGACCCTGATACGGGGCGCTTATCTGCGCCGGTGGGGCGTGGGCGGTTCCTCATCAAAGTCGGCCGGCAGCCCGGTATTCCGGCCGAATGCGTCCTCACGCCCTGTGAGCGCGACCTTAGTGATACTTCGTGGAGGTGGCATGAATAATAAGCCTGGAACAACCGGGAATACCGGCACGCTCATCGCCACGTTGGCTGCTATTGGCGTCGGCGCGTGTCTGTGTGCATCCCTTTTCCTCGCCGGCCTCATCACCGGCGAAGCGGTGCCGTTTAACCCGCTCGTTCTCGTCATCTACCTCGCAACCGGCAAGCTACACCTGAGCAGCGTGACGTGGGTGATAGCCGGGATTTTCTCCGCAATCGTCATGAGCATTGCCGGCCTAGTTTCCTGGCGCGTGTTGAAAGTGCGGGGGCGGCGGGTTCGAGGAGACAACAAAGCCAGATTGACCGGCGGGCGCTCTGCTCGCCAAGCTCTCCAACGCAGCGTGGTTGCTGAGAAAGCCCAGCGCCTCGGCATCAGCGGAGATACCCCTGTAGGGTACAAGCTTGGGCGGGCGGTAGACACCGGCGAACTACTCTATGGCGACTTTGAGAGTGTCTCGCTCATGCTCTCCGGGCCACGTGGTGGTAAAACAGCCGGCTACGCCATCCCCTTACTTCTGGAAGCACCGGGAGCCGTATTGGCGACGTCGAATAAACGCGACCTCGTCGACGCCACCCGCTATGCACGCGAGCAACTGGGCGAGAAAGCATGGGTGTTTGACCCCTGCAACATCCTCGGCCGGCCCGGCACGATGTGGTGGAATCCCCTCACCTACCTCACCAGTCCTGCTTATGGCGGGAGCCTCTTCTCGCGCGCCACCCACCTAGCGAAAGTATTGGGGGACGCGGCCCGCGCCGGCACCGCAACCAAAGCATATGACGGCTTTTGGGATGGCGGCGGAGAACAAATCCGCGCCTGCCTGCTAGCCGCGGCCGCACTCGAGCACCGCTCCATGGCCGATGTCTATGCATGGGTGCAATCCACCCTGGATGAAACACCTATCGACATTCTGCGTAACCACGGCATGAGCGAACTCGCCGCGCTACTCCGGGCACAAATGGACCTCCCCAGCGTTACTAAGGGTGGTATGTGGGCACATGCGCGTAGTGGCTTGGAATGGGTGGGCGACCCCGAAACCAGGACCTGGTGGGCCGGGGGTGGGGCAGAATTCAACCCAGCCACTTTCGTGCAAACCCGCGAAGCCTTGTTCTCGATGTCCGTCGACGGAGCAGCAATCTCACCCTTGGTCGCGGCGCTGACGGCCGTGACGTGTTTGGCGGCTGAAAACTACGCGCAGAGTCAGCACGGCGGACGGCTTGCCACGCCGATGATGGTCGTGCTCGATGAAGCCGCGAACGTGTGCCCGTGGCGCGAGCTTCCGCGGCTTTATTCTCATTTCGGGTCGAAAGGCATCTGCCTCCACACGATTTTGCAGTCCTGGTCGCAAGGCGTGAGCGTGTGGGGCGAAGCGGGCATGAACATGCTCTGGTCGGCCGCGAATAACGTGCTTTATGCGGGTGGTGTGAAAGAGACGGAGATCCTGGCGAAAATATCGAAGCTCATCGGCACTTACCGCACATCCCAACGCTCCACATCACTGTCGAAGGGTGTGCGATCGACCTCCATCTCCCAAAACTCGCTCGAAGTACCTATAGCGAGTGAAGCCGAGCTAGCGGCGTTGCCGGCGTGGCGTGCCTGGCTGTTTGCTTCAAAATCCCGACCCACACTCATAAAGCTCCTCCCCTGGTTCGAGGGAGAAAATCAAGAGCTGGTGGAGGAGTCTATTGCCCGCTACGGCTCGAACGCCACACCTAGTAGCAGTGCTGCGCTTGGTGGGGTGCGTGATGCCTGGACCAACTAACCAACAACCACATTTTTTCATCAACACAGAGAGGTAAGAGATTATGAGTGAACAGACTGAAGATGTCATGGACGAGACCGTTGAGTCCCTTGCGGCCTTAGTGAAGGCGGCGTCGATGATTGTCGCCCGCGTACAGACGGAGTATGCCGCGCATTTGCAGCGCTCGGCGCAGCGCGCAGCCACCGCCCAGCAGGCTTTCACTGCGCAGCTTGGTGTGGCGCGTCCTTTCCTCGCCCAAGCAAGTAATGAACGCTGGTGGGACTCAGCTAGCGCGATGGATATTGCTCGCATGTATGGCCTATCGAAGAAATATGCAGGGGCTGATCCATTGGCCGCGCAAGCACATGCACGTGTCGCGTCTTTCCTGGAAGACCACGGAATCACACCCGACATGATCGACGGCGCCGACACCGACTCACTCTCCCAGGAGCAGGTAGACAGGCTCACCGCAGCCCTCGACTCCCGTCCTGACGTAGCGACGTCGGACAAGACACCAGCGGACACCACTCGTGCGGCCGCGACCACCCCGAGGGTTGGTATGCCGGGGGCTGGTGTGGAGCACGAGGCGGCAGTAGAACCGGTAGCCCCGGTCTTGGGCATTGAAGCGATGAAACAGAGGATAGCGCAGATGCGGGAGAAAGCCGCAGCAGCCGGCATTACTTTCGGCGATGCTACCGGCGAAGGCGCCATCATCGGAGAATTGAGCGTCCAGGCCGCGTGCCCGGGTAACCCTGCCGCGCGAGCGGCCGCTGTCGCGATGCCTGGCAAGAAGAAGCCGAAGGCAGAAAACGTGGCGAGCGAGCAAGCCGCCAAAGCCCAATAACAATACTGAGCCGTGAGTTTTCGCGTGTTTGTTGCTGTGGTCTATTTACTCGCGGGTAGGTGAGGGCTTGACGTGTCTATTTTTATTAGGATGTGAATCGTGAGTATTCCTCGAATTGGTGCCGTGGACCTGTTTTGCGGGGCAGGTGGACTATCGTGCGGCCTGAGCCAGGCCGGTATCCGCGTGCTCGGCGGAGTGGATATGGACGAGAAATGCCGGTTTCCTTTCGAGGAGAACATCGGCGCGAAATTCGTATGCCAATCAGTTACCGAGGTAAGCAAGAAAGACCTGGAAAAACTCTGGGGTAAAAGCAAAGTTCGTCTCCTGGCAGGGTGTGCTCCATGCCAGCCTTTTTCTTCCCAGCGACGCGGTGCGGACACGAGCCGTGAGAAAGAATGGGGGCTGTTGGGTGAGTTTGAGCGCCTTGTAGAAGAAACGCTGCCCGATTACGTGACAATGGAAAACGTTACGGGCCTGCAACGCCAGCCCGTATTCGCTAGCTTCGTGACGAAACTCGAATCGTTGGGTTACTCGGTGGACTATAAGGTTCTCAAGGGCGAAAATTTCGGGCTACCCCAACGTCGACGCCGACTCGTTTTAGCCGCCTCTGCCCACGGGCCACTGTCTTTACCAACATCACAAGAAGGTGCGGCCGTGAGTGTTGGCGAAGCCCTCGCCGGCCTTCCAAAGCTCAAGGCCGGTGAACATGATCAAAGCGACCCACTCCATAAAGCGCGCGCGTTAAGCCCGTTGAATCTTGCTCGCCGTCGGGCCTCACGTCCGGGCGGTACATGGCTTGACTGGCCTGAAGATTTACGCGCGCCATGCCAGAGACGGGATAGTGGGCAGAGTTTTAAATCCTTCTACGGCGTTATGAACCCGGCCGAGCCTTCCCCAACCATCACGACCCAGTTCTTCAATTATGGGTCTGGACGTTTTGGTCATCCTTTCCAGGAACGTACGATTACGCCGCGGGAGGCTGCTATTTTGCAGGGTTTCCCGCGCGATTATCGTTTCGTTGAGCCTGGTAGCGAGATCACTTTCAAGGGATTGGGAAAGATGATCGGTAACGCTGTTCCTCCGGTTTTTGGGAAGTTGGTCGGCGAGCTTTTCACACGCGATCTTCAACGACGCCGGTGACGTGTTCACTGGTATGTCATGATTAGAGCTATGAACCAAGAAGCTGAATATCAGTTCGTGTTTTCCCTGACGACGCTTGACCATTTAGGTCGTGGTCTTTACCGGAATTTCATCACGATCCTGGGCGAGGCGATTTCTAATGCGTGGGATGCCGACGCCACTAATGTATGGATCACGTTTGACCGGAAAAATGATGTGATGACCATCAAGGATGATGGTATTGGGATGACATCGGATGACATCCAGAATAAGTTCTTGAAGATTGGTTATTCCAAGCGCAAGGAACGCGGACGTCTTTCGGGTAAGAAACGCCCGTTTATTGGAGCCAAAGGTATCGGAAAATTGGCGTTGCTTTCGTGCGCCGATAAAGTCACGGTGTCCTCGAAACCGGCAGGCGGGCCGGTTTCTGGGTGCGTGATTGATAACCAGGTAGTTGATAATGCTATCGTGGAAGATAAAACACAGTACGAGCTGAATCTTCCGAGTATTACAGATTCAGTCCGAGACGACTTCGACTACCTTAAGCACGGAACGCTTTTAAAATTCGAGGGCAATAAAGCGAAAAACTCTACCGACATTTTTCTGCGTAAGGCTCTGGCTTTAGATTTTCGCTTCTCACTGCTAGATCCGAGCTTCACGATATTTTTCAAGGGCAAGCCTATCGGGCCGGGCGATGCGCGCGAACTCAGCGACGCAACGCAGTTTTTATGGAGGATCGGGAAGGATTTTGAGGACCCGTTCGTGAGCAGCATTCAGGCTTCCCGTAATGACACCCTGGAGTTCTCCAGTGTTGCGAATGTACGTGGTTTTATCGCTAGCGTGAGAAAGCCTGAAAGTCTCAATGTTTTCGGTACCGGTAAGCGTATCGGAGTAGATCTATTCGTCAACGGTAGGTTACGTGAACGCGATATCCTATCGCGGCGACCATCCGCACGAGTCCCGGAACAATACTTGTACGGACAAATCCACCTTGACGCACTTGACGGCGAGTTCTCGGATTCCGATCCTTTTACCTCTTCGCGTGAGGGTGTTCAGGAAGATGAGCCGCTCTTGAATGCATTCCTAGACGAGTGGGCACAAGACATACGTCGGAAAGTGTACGACCAATGGGATAAGTGGCGTCTCGAGCTCAAAGAAGAAGGCGACCCCGAGCAGACAGGTCGCCGGAGTGCTGCTCAGCGTGCGGCCGATAAATACATCAAGGAAGAGAATAAGGAGTTCGCGAAACGCTCGCCCGAATACAAGGACCGGATCGTTAAAGAGCTTGAAAACCCGCGCATGACCGAGGGGCTGCACCAGAATCTTGCGCATTATGGCGACCTTTATCGGTTAGAGAATCTAGTCCGAGACCTGCACCGCAAACTCCAGATAACTCTCAGTGAAAGATCGCGCACCCGAGTGGAAAAGTACCGCAACCAGGAAAAGAAAAACGAAAAAGATGCCGGCTACGTAGAACCGTGTCGTACACCGCAAGAAGACCTGTACTATCTCGGATTCACCGACCTTCTGAAAGAAGCTTCTTCTTCGCTTGAAGACTCCTGCGTTACGGACGATTTTCAATGCAAGATATCGCCGTTGCGTAATATTGTCATGCATACGGCGCAGCTGACGCCTTACGCGACCCGGCATTTCACCGAAAACACCAATAAAGCACTGGTTTACTACACCCATCTCGCATATGACCTAAACGAGGAAAACGGTCAAACTGCAATGCTTTCACGCAAAGACGGAGGAGATGAGTCAGCCGCCACTCAGGAGTAGCCTACGTTCGATTTCGAGCCGAAAGCGAGCGCCCAGCTCTGAAACCGCGCTCGAAATCGCCGCTGTGGTTTGCTGCATCTGATCCTGCAAACCACAGCGGGAATGCCAGTACTACGTAGACAAAAGTAACCAAGATTCCGATGATCGCCATTAATAGAGTTTCTCCCCCGTCTATCCGAAAAAGCACGTAGAGGGCCACGCTAATGCCTCCCAGCGCATAAATGCAGGCTGTCCCAGGGGAGATAAAATCGACCCAGAGAGCCCAAATACAGGCAGCTGCGAAAGCAGAATTCGGTACAAAGTTTGATGGAGCTCCATTCTTGTAATCAGCTACAAAAGAAAAACATATCAAAATGAGCCATATCGTAAAAACAAACTCCAGCGCAGATTCGGGGATTTCAGATTTGAGTGATTGGTAAGTGTTCTCAATCCAGTCTCCCAGTGCGACAAGTTGAAAGGAACGCGCAACGCCGGCGAAATTAGAAAATCCGGATTCCCCGAATCTGAAAAACGACAAGATTGAAGCCAGGAGATAAGACGAAACCACAAGGTTTACGAGGGTTCGAAATTTAAAACCGAACCCGGTGAGCAAGTTTTCCCAGGCGATCATTTTTGGCCTTTCTAAATGGTGATTGCTTGCGATGAACCATTTTAAGTAGCCAACCAATATGAGCCGCTACTTTGGATCCATACTGCCTGTAAGGTTTCGTAGGGGAAAGAATAGGTCGAGGAACCCCGGCACCGCGAGGACGGATCTAGCTCATTACCGGAAAGTAGATAGCTGGTGCCGTTTCCCTTTGCCCGGGAACATTTTCGCGCCGGGTTGCTATTTCTTCACCTGTTTCCTGTGTGAAAGAAACGAACGGCAACGAAAGGTCCCTGCCCGAGCGTGCGTAGTGCGTCGTTGCGGTACATCCTTTGAAAACGTTGTTCGGGTCGAGGAGGACGCGCATCATCGGGTCTGCGACGTCGGTGAACCATGCCGCGAGGCCGCCTACGGGCCGCTCGAAGCGGTAGATTTCCCAGGCTTCCCACATGGCCCTAACCCGGGTTCTAGCTTCGGGGTGGTCCCACCATAAGGGGCACCATACGCAGCCGGTGGTGATGGAGCGGCGGTAGTTTGGGGCGAGCCATTTCTCGAAGAAAGCGAATTCATCGGCATACATGGGTTTGAATTTTTGTTTTCCGGGCATGAAAATCCTCTCCTCACTTAACTTATAGCCATGGGCAGTAGTGAACGGCGTGGCCGATATGCGTCTTTTCGGCCGTCTCAAGGATGGTTTTCCCGTTATAGAAGTCGGGATTAATCATGCGTGCAAGACACAATGTGGAGACGTGCCGGGTTCCGTATTCACGCAGGCGTGCTGCGACCGAGAAGATATGGGAACCGGATACCCAGGTGTCGTCGATGACGAGGACTCTCGGCGGGGTTGGGCGTATAGCGAATTCGTATCTGTTTGGACTTACTTGGCGTGGATCGCTGCCGGTGTCGAGGCTTCGGATAGGCAGGTAGGGAAGGTCTTCATTCAGGCGGATAGTGTTGGTGAGGATGTGGTAAAGGGGGTGGGCAGTGCCTTCTTCTGGAGCGCGTTTAGTTGAGGGAACGAGTGTCCAGGCATCGTAGCCTCGGATTATTTTCCCGCATGTGCAATCTAGATGATTGTTTAGCTGGATGCCCAGGATCATGCATAGTGCTGGTCGTGCCAGGCCCTGCTTGATCTGATTCCCGCGTGCCTTGTAGTCATACATGTAGCGCAAGAGCTGGCCACCCTTAGATACGTAGGTACAAAAGCCAGTCTCGTCGATAAGCTTTGGGTAGTGACGGCAGCGCGGGCAGTACTTGTATCGAGGGTCGAGAGGGCCGCGGCACACCGCACATACGTATGGTTCTAAATCAGCGGAAATATAGTCAAGGTTCCCAATGGTCGGGCCGGCTTGTGCCCAGATAAGGGAGAGTTCCTGCCGGGTAATCATGTCAGGGCAAAGAGGTTGTAGGCACGCGCGATATTCTCCAATGCCTGGCGAATTTCCTTCATGGTCGACGCGATATACACGCCCGGGTTATCCGCGAGCTTGCTTGCCCATTGTGTTTGACGAACGACGGGCGCGAGCAGGATAACGCTGCGCCCGTGCGCTAGTGCGGCGCGTACTTGGTTGCGGGTTCCAGAGTATTCGCCAGCGGCCACCACTATGGTCGCTTGGGAATATCCGGACATGGTGGCATTGCGCATCGGGAACGACACCTTGGTTGGCGGAGCGCCTGGCTCGAATTGGGTGAGAACCAGGCCCCCACTCTCAACAATTCTCGAACGTAACTGCCCGTTCTCGGGCGGATATGTAATGTCGATACCGGTTCCCATGACGGCGATGGTGCGCCCACCAGCCTCCAAGGTGCCTTCGTGAGCTGCGGTGTCGATACCGCGCGCGAGTCCGCTGGCGACGCTATAGCCTTGCTCAACCACTAGGTGGGCGATCACTCGCGCGCGCTCACAGTCCTCTCGTGTGGCTTGGCGTGAGCCAACAATAGCGACCGCTCGGTCTACAGGATTGATCTCGCCTTCGTAGTAGATGAGCAAGGGAGCATCGCGTGCTTGGGCGAGGTATTGGGGATAGTCGTGATCTAAGACCGAGAGGATATTGATGCCACGCTCTTGCCAGGTAGTAATATCGCGGGTGGCTTGTTCGCGCTCTATCTGGCATGGCTGGAGCGCTCCGGGGTCGACCTCCATAAAGGCTGCGTCAATCCCCTCATAAAGCAGGGTGGCGAGGCGTACCGGTTGCGTGATCTTCTTATTGGTTTTACGCGCGAGAGCAAGAATGTCCGCTAGCTGACTCATCGTTGTTGCCACCTCCTGTTCTTGATTGCAATCTTAGCGTTACCACCATATTCGTAAAGGGGAAGCGTCACTGGAAACGACCATGCCAGGCGTGCAACCTTAGGCATTCCAGTTTCCTTCTCCGAGACTTGGCGCATTTCCATAACTAGCTTCGCTTCCCTTACCTTTACGCAGGTCTATCTGTCCATCCAGCGTTAGCCCACTCCAATCGGGCTGCCCGTATTCCACTCCAGGAAGCCGACTACCGGCGTCGGTGCGTGGTTCGGGCGCGGCGAGTGTTGCGAGGGCGGTCTTGGTTTCTTTTAGCGTGCGGCGGGCGAGTGTTAGTTCGCCGTGGGCGGTCTGGAGCCGGTTAATACCGGTGACGATACGTTCCATTGAGTCCATGACTTGGTTGCTGACCCATGCGGCGCGGCTACGCGGCCGGCTCAAAGCGCTGAGCGCCCGCAACCCGCTCGTAAACGCGGGCGAGTAGCGATGAGGCGCAGGTGTGTGTTTGGTTTGGGCGCGCCGGCCTAGGACTTGGGATGCACGGGCGAAGGCGCGGCCTTGTTCTGGGCCGTAGGCGTTTGCGAGGCCGGCGAAGAGTGCGGATGCACGAGCGCAGCTATCGGCCACTGCCATGCAATCGCTGGTGTCGGCGCGCTCAATGTCGGTAATGGTTTGGGTGAGTGCTTTTCCGAACTCACTCCATACCTGTGCCTCATCATTGTCACGTGTGCGGGAGGCGGGTTTCCAGATCGCTACCGCGCTTGATCGCGTAAGCGGGTTGTCCCACCACGTCTCGCGCAACACCGACAAAGCGACGTCGGCCGACATACGGCTTGAAGAGTACCAGGTGGGTTTGTGTCCGGGTTCGGGTTTAGCGGCCACCGAATACGAGATTGCTTCACTTGCTTCGTCGTTGAGGCGTGCGGATACGAGCAGGCCCGATGCACGCAACCGGGTGGCGAAGTCGCTCTCACTGGCGACGCTGCCGGCGATGTCTCGGATTTTTTCTTCAAGCATCCGTGCTTGCGCGGGCGTATGCGGTGCCGGGTCTCTGAGCGGGTTCCATAGGTCAGCTGCCTTGCGACGCTCCTCTAGGGTGTCGTTCCACTGGGCGCGTAGGCGGGTGAGGGTGAGGTCGCGGGCCACACGTCCTCCGCCAATCCAGATAGCGCGTTTACCGGGCTCGGTTTTGGTGACGGTGTAGGCGACAACGCCTTGGCCCTTGGCGTAGCGGGGCCGGAACTGTATGCCGTGGCGCGTGAGTTCTTCGAGGTATTCGCTTTCGGTAGAGGCCGCACCGGCTGCCAGGCGCATCGCTGCCTCTAAATCGAGACGCAGCTCCTTGTTGTCTTCGGTTTTGTAGCCCCGGGAAGCGTAGTTGTGTTTGCGTGATTCGAGGACCGCGAGACCGTATTTTTCTTCCAAAGCCGTGCAGAGTTTTTGGGAGCGCTTATAGTCGAGCCAAGTATTGCCTTTGGTCCCATCTTCACGCACGAGCACGAGCGCGATATGAATGTGGTCGCCACCGTTCTTGGTGAATCCGTGGCGCACAGCTATCCACTGGCACGGCGACTTCGAGGTTGTTGCTCGGTTGTCGAATTCCATTCCCTCCACAAAATCGCGCGCAATATTCGCCCATGTTTCGTCACTCAAAGGTTCTTCATCCGGATGCAAGGAGAGCGAGCAGTGCCAGACGTGGGCGGGTGTTTTTTCTTTCGACACGGGGATAGCACGTTCTTCTTTATAGTCCCAGCGGGTGACTTCACCGAGAATCTGAGTGCCGTGCTCAAGGCGGTTTTGGTCGAGGAGTTTCGCGACGATTCTTTTTTCGTCTTGCTCGAGGACGCGCCCGCCATAAGCCCACTCGGAAGCGATGTCTTCACTGCCCGCAACAATATGCTGATCACTGTGTTCGTTGGCGCGCCCCGGCCCAAACAAGTAACGCACTAAGCCGCCGATATCTCCGCCGCGCATGATGTTCGGGATCATAAAAGCTCCACCAACTTAATGCGCAGTAAGTTGATCGCGTTGACTTGGGAGCGCAGTTGCGCAGCGACTTCACGTGCCTCCGCGGGGAAGGCTTGTTCACTGTTTGCCCAGTGTGCGATCTGGTTAATGTTGGTGGCTTCGCCTTGGATTTGCCGACGCAGTTTGCGTAGCTCAGCGAGCACTTCGCGTATCTCACCGGCGCTGACTTGCTCAACCTTCCGGCCCAATCCGAAGCGCACGAGGTAGTCCGACATGGACACTCGCGCGCCGGCCGCTTTCATTTTCAGTTCTTCATATTGAGAGTGCTTGAGTTTGAGGTGGAAGGAGCGGCGCGGGTCGTCTTTCGGCGCGGTCGAGGCGTACGTGATCGGCGCGCGCACCGACTCCGTGTTGCTCGCCACCGCTCCACCTCCCTCGCTCACAATGAGGCCCGGCCCGCGCGCACCGCCTCCCCCAGTGCGGCGTGGG
>NZ_JBOZCJ010000032.1:0-22394 GCF_051265215.1 Actinotignum stranguriae | reverse complement strand
CGAGTTTGAACCCGACTTTAGCCCGCTAGCAAGCCGAAAAGTCCGGATAAAACCAACACCAAGTGTCCTATAGGCCTAAAAAGAGATCCAGCCCACTCCCGACCGGAGTCGAGGCGGGCTGAACGATTACTACTCAATGTAGTCGATTATAAGCACGGTGTGCAAGTCCTGTGACTAAAAACTTGACCCCGTCACAACACCCCGGAAACCCGCGACGTTGGATCCGCGATATCGGCAAAGGAGGCGGCTCGCTGTGCCCGCGCGGCAATATCCGCGGCGCGCTCGGCTCTTTCGGCGCGCTCAGCCTCGTGCTGCTGGGTAGCGGCCTGAGCGGTAAGCGCCTCTGGCGGGGCTTCCGGATCCTCGGAATCCCCGAGTGTACTTTCCGTGCTTCCCCCGGAATTCGCGTGCTGCTGAGCTGCTTCATGGCGGTCAATAATCATATTGAGGGGCCGGTAGTGGTCAATGACTGCCCCGCGATACGCGAAAATATCACCATCTTCGGCGGCCTGAATAATACGTTTATGTGCCTGAGCGGTTTCGAGGAGGAGTTCGTCAACGTCGTCGTCTAAATCGCGCAGCGCAATAGAGTGCACCACCCACAGTGCCGTGACCATCTCTAACGCGACCTCGTTATCGAGCGCGGACGTCATCGCAATGTGGAACTCAATATCTTCGTGCTGGAAATTTTCCCCGCGCAGTGCTTTTTCGGTCATCCGCGCCACGATGTCGTGCAGGTTATCGTGATGGGTGCCCGACAGTGCCCGCACCACGCCTTCCGCCATCCCCAGGTCCAGATATTCGCGCAGCTGGGCCACGCTTTCCACCGCGCCCGTACCGGCGCCGGCCCGTGCGGAGGAACGCAGCAGCAAAGATTCCACCAGCGGGGAGAGGGACATATTCGCCACCTGGGTGCCCTTCCCGCGCTGCGAGGTAACGATATCTAGCGCCGCCAGCTTGGACAGGGCCTCGCGCACCGAGGAACGTGACACCCCGAGTTCCCGGCACAGCTTCGCTTCGGTGGGGAGCTTCGCGCCGGGTTGTAGGCGTTCTTCAATAATTCGTTGTTTCAAAGCGTCCATGACCAAATCGGCGCGATCCGAGCCGGAACCGGTGTGGCCGCCGGTGGCCCGCATAGCGCCCTGCGTGGCATGTGACTGCGCGTCGTCGGGCATCATGACACCTAAGGTATCGGAAAACGGATGTTTTCAAAAGATGCGCGCAGAAATATTGAAAAGGGTCACGTTACGCTCGTTTTCGCGCACTTTCATTCCGTTCGGGGCAGTTTCGAGGTGGTTTCGGCGTGGTACGACGACGCCCGCGCGGCCGCCGCCGCGCGGGGTGCACCCAGCCGCCGACCGTCCCGCTTTCCAGGTTCATCACAAATTGGTCACAGTTTACTCACAAGCCAGATACCGGGCTTGCACAAAGTTGTCAGACAATCTAGAGTCATAGGTACGCGACGCTAAAGATGGTTGTCGCACGCGAAAAAATAGCGGAAATTCGGCAGTGAATTTCCGGAAGAACTCAAAGGAGAGGACACTTCAATGACACGCATGAAGTGGGGCGCCAAGGCCACGGCCGTGCTGGCCGCTGGTGTGCTGGCGCTGTCCGGCTGCGGTGGCGGTGGATCTGACACCGGCAAGAGCGGTGGAGATGCACCCGAGAAGGCCGCAGTTCCCTCGGGACAGCCGGCAAAGGGTGGCACCATTCGCGCGGCAGCCGCCTATGAATCCAATAACTACCATCCTTCGTCTACCTCGTCCGCGCTGGCAACCGGCGCGAATATGCACGTGGTGGAGGGTCTGTACGAACTGGATTACCACGACTACAAGCCCTACCGCGCTCTGGCCAAGGAAGATGCGCCCACCAAGGTGACCGATACCCAGTACGAAGTTTCGCTGCGTGACGGCGCGAAGTTCTCGGACGGCACCCCGGTGACCACGGATGACGTGGTCAAGTCCTTCGAGCGGTCCACCGCTGAGGGCAATATTTACCTGCCGATGCTCAGCTTCATTGACAACGTGCAGAAGAAGGATGACAAGACTGTCACCATCAACCTCAAGCATCCCTTCTCGCTGGTTAAGGAACGTCTGGCCCTCGTCAAGATCGTTCCGGCTTCGATGAGCGATGATGAGCTGACCTCGAAGCCCATGGGTACCGGTCCGTGGAAGTACGATGAGATCACCAGCGCCCACATCAAGTTCTCCCCGAATGAGAACTACAACGGGCAGTTCCCGGCCACCGCGGAAGCGATGCAGTGGGAGATCCTCAAGGACGATACCGCTCGTACCACCGCCTTCCAGCAGGGCACCGTGGATGTTATCGAAGCGGCCCCGGCCGATGCCGAAGCTCTTATCAAGGGTGCCGGCGGTGTGATTGACGCGGTTCAGGGCTTCAACCTGCCCTTCCTGCTCTTCAACACCAAGAAGGCTCCGCTTGATAACAACAAGGTGCGCCAGGCATTCTTCTACGCTGTTGATACTGAGAAGCTGATCTCCAACGCGCTCTCGGGTAATGCGAAGGCCGCCAAGTCCTTCCTCCCGGAGAGCCATCCGAACTTCCACGAAGCTTCCACGGTCTACAAGTACAACCCTGAGAAGGCCAAGGAACTGCTCAAGGAAGCCGGTGTTGAGAACCTCGACATCAAGCTGCTGACCACCGATCACCCGTGGATCACCGCACTGGCTCCGCAGATCAAGAACGATCTGGCTGCCGTTGGTATCAACGCGACCATCGAATCCCAGGCTTCCTCGGCGCTCTACGCCAATAACCTGGACGTCGATAACCCGACCTTCGATGTTGCTCTCGCCCCCGGCGATCCCTCGGTCTTCGGTCAGGACCCCGACCTCCTGCTCAGCTGGTGGTACGGCGATAACACCTGGACCAAGAAGCGCACCCAGTGGGGTGGCTCCGAGAAGTTCAAGGAACTGCACCAGTACATGGATAAGGCTGTCACCCTTGAAGGCGACGCCCAGCAGCAGGAATGGAACAAGGCCTTCGATCTGGTATCCGAAGAAGTTCCGCTCTACCCGCTCTTCCACCGTCAGATGCTGACCGCGTACTACCCGGACAAGGTCACCAACTTCTCCCCGATCTCGACGACCGGCCTTGATTTCATCAACGCTGGCGCCGCGGCTGGAAAGTAAATAATCGCGTGACTCAGCGCTGACGACACGCGCGGCGCTGGTTCAAAGAACACACGGTAATGCGAGGGCCGGGGGTGGTGTAAACCCCACCCCCGGCCCGAGCTTTGCCCAAATACTCCCTCAAATAGTCAACGCGGGGCGCCGCAGCCCCGAGGAGATATTGCAGTGAACAACCTTCTCAGACTCATCGGGCGCCGCCTGCTGGTGCTTCCGATCATGGTTCTGGGCGTTGCCTTCCTCGTCTTCTTCCTGATGTCCTTCTCTAAGATCGATCCGGCCTATTCGGCCCTCGGTGAAGGGGCATCTGAAGAAGCTCTGGAAGCCTACCGTCAGGCCATGGGACTCAATGATCCCTGGCTCGCTCAGTTCTGGAACTTCCTCGTCAACTTCGTGCAGGGCGACCTGGGCACGTACGGCGCCAACCAAGCTTCGGTGGCCGAGCGCGTGGGTGAGGCCTTCCCCATCACCATGCAGTTGACCTTCCTCGGCCTTATTATCGCCGTTATTCTCGCTTTCGTCTTCGGTGTCATTGCCGCGCTCTACCGCGATAAGTGGCCCGACAAGATCATCCGCGTCTTCTCCATCGCTTTCATCGCAACGCCTTCCTTCTGGCTGGCCGTTCTTATGATCCTGGCGTTCTCCGTCAATATGCCTCTGCTTCCGGCATCCGGCGCGCTCCCGGCTTTCAGTGAAGACCCGGCCGGTTGGTTGGCGCGCATGGCGCTGCCGGCTATCGCCCTGGGTGTCCCGGTGGCCGGTTCCCTCACCCGTGTTATTCGTACCTCGATGGTGGAGGAACTCGATAAGGACTACGTGCGTACCGCTATCGGTGCAGGTATCCCCAAGCGCGTGGTGGTTTCCCGCAACGTGCTGCGCAATGCCCTTATCTCCCCGGTGACCGTGCTCGGTCTACGTATCGGCTACCTCATGGGTGGCGCTGTGGTTATTGAAGTTATCTTCAACATGCGCGGCATGGGTATGGCTATCCTCGAAGGCGTCCAGCAGAACTACCCCCTCCTGGTGCAGGGCGTGGTCCTCGTGGTGGCCTTGGCCTTCATCGTCGTCAATATTGTGGTTGACATGCTTTACGTGCTGATCAACCCGCGTATCCGGGAGGTCTAATCATGAGGCGTAAACTCACGGAAAAGATGGAACGCCCCGGTGTCCGGTTTAAGCGTTTCCGCAATATGACCCGCGGCGCCCAGCTGTGCGTCGTCGTTCTGGTGCTCATTGCCCTCGCGGCCGTTTTCGCACCCCTTATTTCCCCGCACGACCCGCAGGCAATTGAAGTTGCCCGCCAGGCACCCAATGGTGATTTCCTCTTCGGTACTGACGAAAAGGGCCGTGACATTCTCTCCCGTATGATCTACGGTGCCCGCTACTCGCTGGTTATCGGCTTCGCCGCTACCGCTTTCGCGCTCTTCTTCGGTGCGATCTTCGGTGCGCTGGCCGCGGTCTCCCGCAAGTGGATCTCCGAAGTGATCATGCGCTGCATGGACATCATCATGTCCTTCCCCGGCATCGCGCTGGCCGCGGTGTTCGTCTCGGTATTCGGCAATACCCTGCCCGTCATTATTATGGCGATCGGCTTCCTCTACATTCCGCAGATCACCCGCGTGGTGCGCGCGAATGTCATGAGCGAATACGGTGAAGATTACGTGCGCGCGGTTATCGTTTCCGGCGCGCGGGCTCCCTGGATCCTCGTCAAGCACGTGGCGCGCAACTGTATCGCCCCGGTCATGGTGTTCACCACCGTGCTCGTGGCCGATGCGATTGTTTTCGAAGCCTCGCTGTCCTTCATCCAGGCCGGCATCGCCGAACCCACACCCACCTGGGGTAATATCCTCGCCGACGCTCGCGGCGGCGTGCTCCTGGGCCGGTGGTGGCAGGCGCTCTTCCCGGGCCTGGCCATTATGATCACGGTGCTCTGCCTCAACATCCTCTCCGAAGGTCTCACGGACGCCATGGTGGCGGCCCCGAAGGCCGCGGCCGTTCCCGATAACGTGGACGCGAACGCCAAGCGCGAAGAGGACCGCCTCCTCGTGGACCCGGTGGCCGCTTACGCCGCCCAGCACGATGCGCTGGTCCAGCGCCTGGAGGAACTGCGCCAAGCGGAAGAACGCCGCACCGACCGCTTCGAACCCACCTCGCAGGAGGCCCCGGTTATCGAAGTGCGCGACCTGTGCATCAAGTTCCCGCGCCACGGCGATGTCAATGTGGTGGACCACGTGTCCTTCAATGTGCGCGCCGGTGAAACCATGGGCCTCGTGGGTGAATCCGGGTGCGGTAAGTCCATTACCTCCCTGGCGATTATGGGCCTGCTCGATAAGTCCGCCGATATTAGCGGTGAGATTATGTTCAACGGGCAGAACCTCCTCGAACTCACCCCCAAGCAGCACAATGAACTGCGCGGGCATGAGATCGCGATGATCTACCAGGACGCCCTGTCCTCCCTCAACCCCTCCATGCTCATCAAGGCACAGATGAAGCAGCTGACCAGCCGCGGGGGCACCCGCACCGCCGAAGAGCTCCTCGAGCTGGTGGACCTGGATCCCAAGCGGACCCTGGAGTCCTACCCGCACGAACTTTCCGGTGGCCAGCGCCAGCGCGTGCTTATCGCCATGGCGCTCACCCGTGACCCGAAGCTGGTTATCGCGGACGAACCGACCACCGCGCTGGACGTAACCGTCCAGGCCCAGGTGGTGGAGCTTCTCAACCGCCTGCGCAAGGAACTCGGCTTCGCGATGGTCTTCGTGTCCCACGATTTGGCGCTCGTTGCCGAAGTGGCCCACTCGATTACCGTCATGTACGCCGGTCAGGTTGTGGAGCAGGCATCCACCAAGGAACTGCTCACCGACCCGCACCACGAATACACTCGCGGTCTGCTCGGCTCGGTGCTCTCCATCGAAGCGGGTGCCGGCCGGCTCCACCAGGTGCCCGGCACGGTTCCTTCGCCGCGCGACTTCCCGAAGGGTGATCGTTTCGCCCCGCGGTCCTCGCATCCGACGGTGGGCCTGGACACCCGCCCGATTATGAAACGCGTGGGCGAGACGTGGCACTTCTACGCCGCCCAGCCCGATGCTCCGGATCCGGCCACCACCAACCTGGTGCCCAAGGAATCGGTGGGCGCGCCCAGCCCCGCCGAAACCGCGAACGGCGCCGCAGCTGCTACTGCTGGTGATGCCGCTGGTGGAAGCGCCGGCGCTCCCGCCGGCCCGGATGCCCAGAAGTGACGAAGGAGGAAAGATCATGACTACTCTGGATACCGAAGCTCGTCACGCTGCCGGCGCGCGCGCCGCTGACCGGCCTGCCCTCTCCGATGTGCCGATTATCGAGTTGCGCGACGTCGACGTCACCTTCCGCACCCGTACCGGTTCCATCTTCAATCCGAATAAGGTGCGCGCCGTGCGCGGCGTCAACCTTTCCCTGATGCCCGGCCAGACCATCGGTCTCGTTGGCGAATCCGGTTCCGGTAAGTCGACGACGGCCAATGTGATGTGCGGACTCCAGTCACCCACGGGCGGCCAGGTATTTTTCAAGGGCGAAGAAGTCACGAAACGTACCGCTGCCCAGCGCCGCCATATCGGCCGCGTGGTCTCGGTGGTGTTCCAGGATCCGGCCACGGCGCTTAACTCGCGTATGACCGTACGTGACCAGCTCCTCGACCCGATGACGGTCCACAAGATCGGCACTCGCGAGGAACGCTACGGCCGCGTGGAAGACCTTATCGGCATGGTGGGCTTGCCCCAATCGGCGCTTGACGCGCTGCCCGGGCAGCTCTCCGGTGGACAGCGTCAGCGCGTGGCTATTGCCCGTGCGCTGGCTGTGGGCCCAGACGCGATCATCGCGGACGAACCCACCTCAGCCTTGGACGTGTCCGTGCGCGCCCAGATCCTCAACCTGCTCACCGATCTCAAGCGGGATCTGGGGCTGGCGATGGTTTTCATCACCCACGATATTCAGACGGTGCGTTACGTATCGGACAAGATCGCGGTGATGAATCACGGAGAGATCGTGGAATGGGGAGACGCCAAGGACGTGCTCCACAATCCGCAAAATGACTACACGAGAACCCTATTGGCAGCGGCGCCCTCGCTGCTTCACCCGAAATTGGAGGCATAGTCCCATGTCAGATCCTCGTTTCCGCGGCGTTATCCCCCCGACAGTTACGCCGCTGACCGAAGAACGCGAACTCGATAAGGAGTCTTTCGCACGCTCGCTCAACCGGATGCTCGACGCCGGAGTGCACGGCCTGTTCGTGCTCGGCTCAACCTCCGAAGTGGTGTTCAGCACCGATGCGCGGCGTCGTGAAATCCTCGAAACCGCGGTGGAAGTTGCTAACGGGCGTGTTCCGGTGCTCGCCGGCATTATCGATATGCAAACCGAGCGCATGATTGAGCACGCGCGTGATGCCCAGGCCATCGGGGTGGACGGCATCGTCGCAACGGCGCCCTTCTACGCGCTGGGTGGGGAAGCGGAAATCGAAGCGAACTTCCGTTACATCCGCGATGCCGTGGACCTGCCGCTTTTCGCCTACGACATCCCGGTGTGCGTGCACAAGAAGCTCTCCATTGACCTGCTGATGCGGTTGGGGCGCGAAGGCGTGCTGACCGGTGTCAAGGATTCTTCTGGCGACGACGTTAACTTCCGCTTCCTGCTGGAGGAGAACAAGGCCGCCGGTAACCCTCTCAACATCCTCACGGGCCACGAAGTGGTTGTGGATGGCGCCTACATGGGCGGCGCGGACGGATCCGTTCCGGGCCTGGCTAATGTGGCACCGCGCCCCTACGTGGAGCAGTGGGATGCGGCGCAGGCCGGGGACTGGAAGCGCGTTGCTGAATTGCAGGACGAGCTTGCCCATCTCATGCGCATCGTCATGGTGCCCAAGGGCGTGCAGGGCTTCGCGGCCGGCGTGGGCGCCTTCAAGGCGGCCATGAAGGAACTGGGGGTTATCGCCTCTAACCAGATGCCGCGGCCCGTCAAGGCCCTCGAAGGTGAGAACGTCGAAGCTATTCGCGGCGTGCTCGCCAGCTGCGGGCTGCTCTAAGGAGCACTCATGAAGGTAGCACCGTTCCAGCCCGGCTCCGAGTTTTCGCTGCTCGGGCTGGATATCGGGGGAACCAAAATCGCGGGGGCGGTGGTGACCTTTGCGGCCACCGCCCCGGGCGGTGATGCCCCGCGCATCTCCCTCGAGGCCAGTATTCCAACCGAGGCGCGGCGTGGTGGAGCCCGGGTGCTGGCGGATATCGCAGATTTCGCGGAACGCCAGATCGCGGCAGCCAGTGCCGCCGGAACGCCGGTGAGTGGAATTGCTATCGCCAGCGCCGGAGTGGTGGACGTGGAGACCGGGTGCATTACCTCCGCCACGGACACCATGCCCGGCTGGGGCGGTCAGCCCCTCGGCCCGCATCTTGCCGAACGCTGCGGCCTGCCGGTGCGGGTTCTCAATGACGTGCACGGGCACGCCCTCGGGGAAGCAACGTACGGGGCGGGCGCCGGTGCGCGTACCGCACTTGTTATCGCTGTGGGAACCGGGCTGGGCGGCGCGGCCGTTATTGACGGACGGATCCTTTTCGGTTCGCACGGGGTGGCCGGCCACTTCGGTCATATTCACCATCCTTATGCCGCCGGATTGGTTTGCTCCTGCGGGCGCGATGGCCACGTGGAATCAGTGGCCTCGGGTAGCGGGGCGGCCCGCCTCTACGCCAAGCGCCAAGCTGAAGCGCACGTGGAGGGCGCGAGTTACGCTGCCGCGGCAGCGGCTTCCCTCACCGGGATCGCCGATGTTCCCGAAAGTGCCTACCGGAAGGCCCCGGGCGCGCAGCGCCCCGTCGTCGTCCGGGGAGGTCGAGAACTGAAAGCCCTCGTGGACGCGGGCGATATGTTCGCGCGCGAGGTGTTTACCGACGGTGCTTTCGCGCTCGGGCAGACCCTGGGCGGGCTGGCTAATTCCTTTGACCCGGACGTTATTATCCTGTCTGGCTCGCTTATTCACGTGGGTGAGTTTTGGATGGAGGCGCTGCGTGAGGGTTACCGGCGCGATGCCATGGTGGGCACCGCCGCCACCCCGATTGTGGAGGGTAGCCTGGGATCGCAGGCCCCCCTTATCGGCGCGGCCGTCCATTTCTTGCACGCCGCCGGTTAACGTGGCGTGCGGGTGGCGCGCTAGGAGCGCCGAACCGTCTCGCCGCGGGCTGCGCGGGCCGCGCTGGGAGCGCCGGCCGCACGAAGCGCGCCGCATAACTACAACTCTGCATTTCTCGTTATAACTTAGGAGTTATCGTGCATCCGATGATCGAATCTCTCCGCGGGCACCTCGTTGTGTCCTGCCAGGCGTACGTGGGTGAACCGCTGCGCCACCCCGAAACGATGGCGCAGATGGCCCTCGCCGCCGAGCGCGGGGGAGCGGCGGCGATTCGCTGCCAGGGCCTGGCGGATATTTCCGCGATTAAAGGCCAGGTGGAAGTGCCTGTCATCGGCCTGTGGAAAGAGGGGCACGAAGGCGTTTTCATCACTCCGACCCTGCGCCATGCCCGCGCCTGCATCAGCGCCGGCGCCGATATCGTAGCGCTCGATGCCACGTCCCGTCCGCGTCCGGATGGCTTGAGCTTCGCGGAAACCGTGGCTGCTCTTCTCGACGACGGCGCCCTCGTCATGGCGGACTGCGGTTCGATTGATGATGCCCGCGCCGCGGCTCAGGCCGGCTGCCATATCCTCGGAACCACCCTGGCGGGCTACTCCGGGGACCGCCCGAAGACCGACGGCCCCGATATTGAGCTGCTGGCTCAGATGGTCGCAGAATTCCCGGAGATCCCGGTGGTCTGCGAAGGGCGTATCCACACTCCGGAGCAGGCGCGCGCTGTTATGGAAGCCGGTGCCTGGGCGGCCGTCGTCGGAACTGCTATTACGCACCCGACCACGATCACCACGTGGTTCCGCGAAGCCGTCGAAAACTAAAACTTCACTTGGGTTCCCGCGCGTGATTGAAACGCGGGGCCCGCGAGCACTGACCACTGCCGCGTTTCACGTGAAACGCGCCCGGGAAAGGACGAATCTCATGCATATCGGAATTTTCGCCACCGCGGACGAAGCCTCCCGCGAGGGCGCACGTATTATCCAGGATCTTTTCGCGCGGAACGCGAAGGCGACACTCGGGGTGGCCACCGGTTCCACGCCGGATCTCCTCTACGCGGCGCTGCGCGAAGCCCACGCGGCCGGCGAATTTGATCTTTCCGGCGCCAAAGCTTTCGCGCTGGACGAATACGTGGGGCTGGATCCGGAGCATCCGGAATCTTACCGCAATGTGCTGCGCCGCAACCTGGTGGGGGATGACAAGACCGGTCTGACCGAGGAAGGGCTCAATACTCCCGATGCGCAGAACCCGGATCCGCAGGTAGCAGCCGCCGAATATGATGCCAAGATCGGCGCGGCCGGCGTGGACTTGCAGATCCTTGGCATCGGCGCGGACGGGCATATCGGCTTCAACGAGCCGGGTGGTTCGCTGGTGTCGCGCACTCACGTGGAGGCGCTGGCCCCGCAGACCATCAAGGACAATGCGCGGTTCTTCGACGGTGATGAAGCAGCCGTCCCGACCCGCTGCATCACCCAGGGCCTGGGCACCATTATGGAAGCGAAGAAGCTGGTGCTCTTCGCCTTCGGTGCCAATAAGGCCGATGCGGTGCGCGAGCTGTGCGAAGGCCCCATCAGCGCTTTCTGGCCCGCCACGATTATTCAGATGCACCCGGATGTCACCGTGCTCCTGGATGAAGAGGCCGCCGCGCAGCTCAAGCTGACGGACCTGTACCGCGCGCGTTGGGAGATGATCTAAGTGTTTTATCTGGGGCGCGTTCTCAACGGGTACGGCCGCGAGGTTGGGTACGGCATTGAGACCGACGACGCCGGTACGCTGGCCCGGGTTCTCACCGCTGAGGAGGCCGCCGCGGTAACCGCGGGGCTGGCTGCGGAGCGGGAATCACGCGGAATCGAAGCTCGGGCCGCGGAGGCTTTCGGGCTGGGCGCTGATAACCCGCAAGTACGCCGGGCACATGTTATTACCCCCGGCCTCGTGGATATTCACTGCCACGGCGGTGGAGGTTTCGCGTTCCCGGATAACTATACGGAAGAGGAGATCGCTACCGCGATCCGTACCCACCAGCGCGGGGGGACCACGGCGATGTTCGCTTCCTTGGTTTCGCTGGCGGATCCGCTGCCGCAGATTGAGGCGCTTGTGCCGTTCTGCGAACGCGGGGAGCTAGCCGGTATTCACCTGGAAGGCCCGTATATTTCGCGGGAAAAGTGCGGGGCGCAAAATCCCGAGGTGATCCGCCCGGTGGATGAGGCCGAGCTACGTTCCTGGCTGGAAGCCGGGCGTGGCTGGATTAAGACGATGACCGTTGCCCCGGAAGCGGAAGGTGCCCAGCGGGCCGCCGAGCTGCTGCTTGAGTACGGCGGTAAGCCGTCCTGGGGGCATTCCCACGGGGACGGTGCGGTTACCCGGGCCGAAATTGCGCGCACCCTGGAGGTGGCGCGCCGGCACGGGTACACGCCGTTGGCGGCGCTGGGTGATGGCAGCGGTAGCGCCGTCGGGCAGGAAGCCGCACAAACGGTAACGCACCTCTTCAACGCGATGACGGCTTTCACGCACCGGGCACCCGGCCCGATCCGTGAGTACATTCAGGCGGCGCGGCGCGGTTTCATCAGCGCTGAGGTGATTGCCGATGGCTACCACGTGCATCCGGATCTTGTTGAGGATGTGGTGGCCTACCTTGATGAGCCGGATCTCGGGGCCGGGTTCGCAGGTGCGCACGGTGCCGGAAACGGGGCGGGCGCCGCGGGTGCCGGCGCGGGCCAGCTGGGTATTCCCGGGGCTTTCTTCGTTACGGATTCTTTGGCCGCGGCCGGTATGCCTCCCGGGAAGTACACCCTGGGCGGACTCGCGGTGGAAGTGCGCGACGGCGCCTGCTACTTGGAAGGTACCGATACTCTAGCCGGCGGTGCTTCGGTGCTGGCTGATCAGGTGGCCCTCTTTGCCGGGCGCGGGAAGCTGACGCTCCCGCAGCTGGTCCGGGCCACGGTGGCCGGGCCGGTCTACGCCGGTGGCACCTGGGATGCTCCCGGAGTCACGGTGGACTTCACCCCGGGCAAGCCGGTCAATCTTGTCGCCTGGACTGAGGCGATGACCCCGCTGGCGGTTGTCCGCGAAGGAGTGGAAATTTCCCACTCCTAAGCATCGGGTTCCATGCCGGGCCCGGGAGTTCTCACGCCGGAACGTGCCGATGGCCCACGTTGGAAGTATGTGCGGGCACGGCAGCACCACAAGCCGGGAAGCGTTCACTGCCTCCCTCGGGCAGGATCGGGCGTGTCGATCCTGCCCCTCTCCACGGGGCGCGGGCTCAGGCCCGCGCCCCGCTTTCTTTGCTCCGTCGAAGCCCCAAAAAAAACAAAGTGGGCGTGAGAGTACCGTTTCGGGATGATTTCGTGTTCTTTACGCCCACTGCGCGGGATGTGTTGTCTGGAATGCGGACTTTGAGGAGGAGAGAGACCCGGTCGGCTAACAAAATGTACATGGGTGACAGTTTTTCCGCGATTTAATGTCCGTGGCGTACACTCTGCGGCCGGTCCGGTCCAAAATGTACATTCTGCAGCCTCGACGCTTGAAACTGACCCACTTAACCGACCCCGGCCGGGGAGGGGTGTTTTTCCGCGGTGTACTTCGCATGTACGACATCTGCACTACAGCTCGGAAAACACATAGCGCCCCGGCAGGGGCTCGTGTGACTACTGGTGCTCATGATTTCCGTGAGATTCGCGCGGGCAGATCCCTCGGCGGCCCAAATCAAAATGCAACGGCAGCTACGTTAAGAAATTGTTTTGATGCCATCAGGTTGCATTCTGCGGGGTTCGCTGTCGTGGGGTTGCACTTCGTGGCCCTGCTAGGCAAGTAACACCATGCGTAGATGGCTAGCTCCGAACCCGAGAAAAACCTGGAAGCTTTGCGCAAAAAATGGCAGCGGAGCTGGAAATCCGCGCCCGCTCCTGGCAAAATTGAGTATGTCGCACAGGGCGACTGTGTCAGAGTGGACACTCTGAAGTCACAGCATTTGTACATTGCCCGGGTATCCGGGCGCGGGGGCATTGCGGCCTGTTAATGGCTTCGTGGTCTCAGGGGATTGGCGGCCTTTGGGTGCGCCGGTACCGAACGGGTTGCGCTTGCCGGATGGGTGTCGTCGCCCCGCAACTGCTGGAACTTCGGGTGCCCATCACGGCACTCTTCACTCGGATCGTCCGGCACGTACCTGCCGGTGAAGGGACCAGTAATGGCATCTGTTACATTTGAGAACGCATCGCGTATCTACCCGGGGTCGGATACCCCGGCTGTCAATCAGCTCAACCTCGAGATTGCTGACGGGGAATTCCTTGTTCTTGTTGGCCCGTCCGGCTGCGGTAAATCAACGTCGCTGCGCATGCTGGCCGGGCTGGAAGATATTAATGACGGGCGTATTTACATTGGGGACCGTGATGTCACCAATGTTTCGCCCAAGGATCGCGATATCGCGATGGTGTTCCAGAATTACGCTCTCTACCCGCATATGTCGGTGGCGGAAAATATGGGCTTTGCGCTCAAGATCGCGCGCACCCCGAAGGAAGAAATCGATAAGCGCGTCAAGGAAGCCGCCCAGATCCTCGACCTGACCGAGTATTTGGATCGCAAGCCGAAGGCGCTTTCCGGCGGCCAGCGCCAGCGCGTGGCGATGGGCCGCGCGATTGTGCGCAACCCGCAGGTCTTCCTCATGGACGAACCGCTCTCCAACCTGGACGCGAAGCTCCGCGTGCAAACCCGCACCCAGATCGCAACTTTGCAGCGCCGCCTGGGCACTACCACGGTGTACGTCACCCACGACCAAACCGAAGCGCTGACCATGGGCGACCGCATCGCCGTGCTCAACTTCGGGGTTTTGCAGCAGGTGGGCAGCCCGGATGAGCTGTACAACCGGCCGCAAAACGCTTTCGTGGCGGGCTTCATTGGCTCGCCGGCCATGAACCTCGGCACCTTCAATATTGAGGGCGACGCCGCAGTTCTCGGCCAAGCGCGCATCCGCCTCCCCCGCGCGGTCATCGACGCGATCACCCCGGATGACAAGGGTAAGGTGATCCTGGGCGTGCGCCCCGAATCCTTCACGGAGCTCACGCGTGAGCCCGGGGAAAGCTCGGTGCCGATCGTGGTGGATATGGTGGAGAACCTGGGTTCGGATAACTACGTCTACGGTGAGATTGCCGGCGTGGAGAAGTCCGGCTTCGGATCGGGCGATGGCTCCTCTCAGGTGGTTGTGCGTATCCCACCGTTTAAGGCCCCTGCGGTGGGTGACACCGTGTACGCCACCCCGAATCTGGATGCTATCCATGTATTCCATGCCGGGGATGGCACGCGTATCAACTAGCCGGGGCCGGCACCCGCATCGCCTATCTCGAGGTAGTACTCGCATTAATGAGGCGCTGCAAGGCTGCTAAGGCGGTGGCCTGATTCCCAGGGCCGGGGCGCACGCGCCCCGGCCCTGCGTCGTCGTTGTAGATAAATGACGCAACAACTAAGCCGTGTATGAAACGTAGCCCGCGCATATCGTGGCGAAAATCACGTACTTTCAGCTGCGATTATGCGTAATCGCGGCGCGGAACTGCTCGGATGTGACTTTTCCGCAGTTCAACACGGGTGATCCGGGCAGCCCGCTCACACGTGCCCGGGCGTTTCTATCCCGGGATTCTGCATACTTTCAGCGTAGTATGCACTCGATGAGACCTACTGCTCAAAACTTTTCAGGCGCGGTGCCTAGACTTGCCAGCATGACGGAAAGTGCCACTCCCGCTGCCTACCCCGGTGCGGGCGTCGTTCGCGCGTTGGCGGAACGGCCCCGCATTCTTGTTGTCTGTACCGGGAATATTTGCCGATCTCCCATGGGGGAAATCGTGCTGCGCCAGCGGTTGCGCGAGGCCGGTATCGATATTGCGGTGGCCTCCGCGGGGGTGTCCAACGAGGAGGCGGGCAACCCGATTTACCCGCCCGCCCAACGCACCCTCACCGAACACGGTTATGACCTGCCTGAACGCCACCGGGCTCACCGTGTTACCGCCGATGAGCTGGAAAATGCCGGACTGATTCTGGCCATGACCACCGGGCACGCGCGGGCCGTGCGTCGGCTATGCCGTTCCCTCTCACTTTCCCTGACCAATATTCACCTGTGGACCGAGTTCGCGCTGCCGGAGGTAGGGATCGCGCCGGAGGGCGTATTCGGGCACGGCGGGGTTCTTTCCGACGATGCCGGGCGCGCCTCGGGGCGCCAGCACTCTTCCGATTTTTATTATTCATCCGGCGAGTACGATGTGCCCGATCCGTGGGGTGGCTCGGCGCGCGAATTCGAAGCGACGCTCAGCTGCGTGGAAGCCGGCTCAGAGCGCCTGGTGGAGCTGCTGCGCGGCAATCTGCCCGCAGCGCAGTGAGCACTCAGCCCGCGGTGGGCATTCAGCGCGCGGTGAGCCCTCAGCCCGCGGCGCGTACCCGTATATTTATGCGGCGGCGGGGCGTATTGTTCGGCGCACTCGCGGTGCTCTTGAGCGCCCTGGCTCTGCTGGCCGTGCGCCACATCCTGGCTACCACCTACTATTCGCCCGCGGCCGTGGCCAGCAGATATATGGCCGCGCTTGAAGAAGGCCGCGCTCGCGATGCGCTGGGCCTGACCGATCCCGGCGCGCTTTCCGGCTCTCTCGCCCTGCTGAGCGACGAAGTCTATCGCGCTGTCCCGGGCCGACCTGCTGATTTCCAGGTGCGCGAAACCCGCCGTATCGAAACCGAAACCGCCGTGCGCGTGGACGGCGTTGTTAGCTACAACGGAACTCAAGAACCCCTGAGCATCACTCTGGTGCGCCGCGGCACCACCGCGATCCTGAGTCCGCGCTGGCAAGTGAGCAAGGGTGCCCTCGGACAGTTGCGCGTGGAGCGCGATGCCGATCAGACTTCCAGCGGCGGCGCCGCGCAAGCTTCCGCCGGCACAGGCTCCACTCCTCCCGCTCTCACCAGCATCAACAACGTGCCCGTCGCCCTCTCGCCGCAGGAATCCGCCCCGGCTTTCCCTGGTGATTACACCGTGGCGGCACCCGGCGATTCGCGCTACCTTACCTTCGGGGCCGGCGCCACCGCCGCGGTGCGGCCGGGCCAGACCGCGACCGCGCGTCTCAGCGCCCAGGCCACCCCTGCCGCGGGTGACCGCGCGGTGGAACTGGTGGAACGTCTCGTGGAAAGTTGCGTACGCGGTGATGGTACGACGACGCCGCCGGCTGGCTGCCCGGCCGCTTTCCGCAAGGACCGCTCTTTTGGGGACACCCGCAAAGAGAAGCTGAGCTGGAAAGAGAAGCCGCAGGTGAGCGCGGCTGTGGAAGGGCTGGGTGGAACAGTGAGCGTGCGGGGAGGCCTGCTGGAGCGCAGCTATGAGTGGCGGCTTGTTGCCCCGTTGAGCTGGGAGAAGCGTTCGGATATCGCGCGGGTTTTCGAGCGGGAGCATACGGTGCGCTTCCGGGTGGAGAACGGGGATGTGGTGCTGGAAAGTGAAAGCCTGCGCTAGCCCGGGTTACCATGGAAAGCGCGGATTGACCCGCGAAGGCGCTGCCGGCACGCAGCGCGGCCGGAGCACCCGCGAATAGCGAGGTACCAGAAACCGCCTGCAAGTAGCGGCGCGCGGATAACTGCTGGCGACTAATTATGCGAGGGAAGAGGAAGGACGTATGAGCACCAACGTTGTGGCTGAGATTTGGCGGGAAGGCAACCTCCCGGCGGCGCGGCCTATCGATCATGCCCGGCGGGTATGCACCGGTACCCTGTGGGGTCTGGGCGCGGGCGTGGTGCTCGGACTTATTGCCTTCCCGAATGCCCTGGTCGGTTCGCGTGCGCTCTACCTGATCCCGGCCTTCGCGGTGGTGGCGTTGCTGCTGGCGCTGCCCTGGCTGATCCGCGATAAAACGCCGGCCGCGCCTGGCGTGGATGTGGTTGCCCGGGTACTGGGCACCGACGAAAGCCGGCGGATGCGCACGGTCGGCAATAGCCGCCGCAAGCAGGCGCTTATGGTGCCGGTGGTGGTTCGCCCGGTGGATAAATCCGCGGATTTCCGCACCGTTATCGCGGTGCATGGCGCGGAACAGGCCGGCTTCGCCGAGAGTAAGCCCGGCACCCTGCTCCCGCTGCGCCAAACAGAAAAGGGCTACGGCGGGCTCGCCAACGTGGAGGAAGCCAGCCCGGAACAAGAAGCCCTCATGCGTTCCTTGGAACAGCGCCCCAAGCTGCTGCCCAATACCGCGCCCGTGCTCCCGTTCAAGCCGCAGTCCCTCGACCGTGTCACCACCGGGGACCAGCTGGAATGGTGGGGTGGAATGATTGCTGGCGCGCTGCTCGCCGCCGTCATCATGGGCATCGTCAGCCTGCTGTAATCCCAAGAAGTACGACGACGCATTCCGCTCCGGCGGGGCGGGGTGTTTTTCCGAGGTGTACTTCGCATGTACGACAAATGAAGTACAGCTCTCACAACACATAGCATCCCCGCTGGGATTCTTGTGACTTGTGTGAATTTTGAGATGCACGCGGCTCTTATGGAGCTTAGCTAGCCAATAGCTTCTGGATGCGCTTGACGGAAACCTTTTCCTTGGTGCCCAGCTGCTGGGCGAAAAGCGAGACGCGCAGTTCTTCCAGGAGCCAGCGGGCGTGGTCGAGCACCCGAGCGCGGCCCGGATCGAAAGCCGCGTAGCTGGCTTCTGCTCGGGCACTTTCCACCGCGTCCGCCGCGGTTTGCACCTGCCAGGCGAGCGAATCATCAGCTGCCGGATTCACCGCGGCCTTCTCAATGCGCAGCTTCGCGGCCTGGAGATAGCGCGGCAGATCCCAGAAGCGTGCTGCCGGCGTGGCCCGCACAAAATCGGCGGGCATGAGTGCATCCAGATGAGCGCGCTCGTCGCTCATGGTGGCAAGCAGTGCCACCGAGCGGTTATCTCGCACCAGCTGCTCCACCTCCGCCCACGCAGCCGCGGCCTTTCCCGCGCCCTGCGCGATGAGGAACACTTCGTCCTCGAACTCGTCACGAGCCCAGGACTGCAGTTCCTCAAATTCGCGCCCGGAACGCAACTCCTCCGGACTGGCCTCATTGGCCGCGCCCCAACGGTCGGCGAGATTCCGCGCCGCCGCCCACTGCAGATCTGCCACCAACGCCGCTGTAGAAGGTGCCGGGCTACCCGCCAGCTGTAAAGCTAGCTCGCCATCCCAGCGCGAGGTGATCCGGCCCTCGGGCAGCGCCAGGGCATCCGCGAGCAAACGAATCACGCCGCCGCGATGTACTCGCACCTGCTCGCCCGGCTCCGCCACCACATCCAGAACGACCTTTCCGGCGCGGTCAGCGAGCGCCGGATAAGCACGAACCGTCCCGGCCGGGCCCTCGGTTTCAATAACCGCCGGGATAATCCCCTGCTCCACCTCGGGCCAGCCGGTCACAGCATCCCCGGATGCGAGTTCGTCGGCGGCCGTCCCGGCCGAACTGGTGGTGCTGGCCGAACGTGCGGCTGGCGTGCTCGCGGCCGGCGTGCCGGCGGATGGGACGCCCGCAGACTGTGCGCCCACTGAGTGCTTTGTTCCCTGTTGCGTGCCCTGTTTCGCCGCGCTCGGCTTGCGCAACCGCGCCCGCGCTTCGTCGAGGGCCTGTGCCACCGCCCCGGCCACCACGTTCTCCACCGCCTCCTTGGTTTGCGGGGCAAGACTGCGCTGCACATACTCGAGCGACGTCGATTCCTCAAGCACCGCGCCACGCTCCGAACGCACCCGGAAATTCACAGTCAGATGCGCGGGGAGATGTACCTCCTGCCACGCGGCGTCGTCGATCTCAATACCCCGCACGCGGGCCGTGGCCGCGCGAAAAGCGTCCCCGAAAGAAATCGGTTCGCTACCGGACGCGTCGCCGCCGCGCGCGTCGGCCGCGCCACCGTGCACGGCCTCCTCCCAACCGGGCAGCACCGCGCGGATATCGCGGGCCACGTCGGGGGCAGGCACCAGGTTGCGCCGCACGCGTTTGGGCAGCGCACGAATCGTGGCGACCACCAGTTCATCAAGCATTCCGGGTACCAGCCAGTCGAAACCCTCCGGGCGTAGCCGTGGCAGCAACGCGATGGGCACGTCCACGGTGATGCCATCGTTGAAGGAGCCCGGCGCGAAAGTGTAGGTGATGGGCAGGGTGATATCGCCCTGGTGCCATTCGGTGGGGAAGTCCTCTTCGCCGGCGCCGCCCGCGCCACCCAGCAAGAAATCCTGCGTGAAATCGAGCAGTTCGGGGCGTGCGTGCCGTTCCTTCTTCCACCAGGAATCGAAATGCCGCCCGGAGACCACGCTCTCCGGAATGCGCTCCTCGTAAAACGCGGCCAGCGCATCATTATCAGCCACCAGGCCGTGGCGGCGCAGCTTGTCTTCGGTGCGGCCGGCCTCCTCGAGGGCCGCGCGGTTGCGCGCCAGGAACTCGTGGTGGCTGCGCCACTCGCCCTCCACCAGGCCGTGGCGGATGAACATCTCGCGGGCCAGCTCGCGCGCCGCATCCGAACCGGAGGTTGCCAGTAGCACGGGGCGGTCCGCTACCAGGGTCACCCCGTAGAGCATCACCTTCTCGTGGACCATTGCCGCGCCGTTCTTCGCCGACCAATACGGTTCCGAATAGGAACGCCGCACCAGCTTCTTCGCCAGCGGCTCGATCCACTCGGGCTGGATCGCGGCCACGGTGCGGGCGAAAAGCCGGGAAGTTTCCACCAGTTCGGCGGCCATCACCCACTCGGGGGTGCGCCGGTGCAGGCCGGAGCCGGGCCAAATCACGAAATGGGTGCCGCGTGCGCCCAGGTAATCGCGGCTACGCGGGGAATAATTGCCAATATTGGACAGCAGCCCAACCAGCAGGGACCGGTGAATCGCCCCCGACTCCGGGGTATCCGAACCGCGCCCAAGCTCGCGGCAGGCGTGGGCTACCGCCCCGGAATTCGGAGCCCCGCCCAGCTGAGGTGCCCCCGCCCCGGCTTCCTCCGCGGCGCGGATCTGCTTCGAGCTGGGCAGCGCCAGGCGGCGGATCGTCAGCTCCAACGGTCGAGCCATCTGCTCAAGCTGCGCCACCACGTCCGCCCACTCGCGATACCGCAGGTAGTTGAGGAATTCCGCCCGGCACATGCGCCGGAACGCCGAACCGGACAGCTCGCGCGCCTGGGTGCGCAGATAGCGCCACAGCGTCAGGTAGGCGAGGAAATCCGACGAGCCGGCCGTGAAGCGCGCGTGGAATTGATCGGCCTGGGCGCGTTTCTCAGTGGGGCGCTCGCGCACATCCTGCACCGACAGCGCCGCCACCAGCACCAACACTTCGGAAGCACACCCGTTGCGCTGCGCTTCGATAAGCATGCGGCCCAGCCGCGGGTCGATAGGGAGGCGCGCGAGCTGGCGCCCGATGGCGGTTAGCCGCGGGGCGTGGCGGCTGTCCGCCCCAAACGCACCCGCAGCGCCATACGTTATCGCCCCGATTTCTTCGAGGAGCTGGGTGCCGGCCCGCACTGCCCGCGCTTCCGGCGGGTCAATAAAGGGAAAATCATCGACGGCGCCCAGCCCGAGCGCGAGCATCTGCAAAATAACCGCGGCCAGGGACGTGCGCTGAATTTCGGGCTGGGTGAATTCGGGCCGAGCCAGGAAATCATCCTCGGAATAGAGCCGGATCGCCACCCCATCCGTGACGCGCCCGCACCGACCCGAGCGCTGATTGGCGCTGGCCTGCGAAATTGGCTCAATGGGCAGGCGCTGCACCTTCGTTTTATTCGAGTAGCGCGAAATACGGGCCGTGCCCGGGTCAATCACGTACTTGATTCCGGGTACCGTCAGCGAGGTCTCCGCAATATTCGTGGCGAGGATAATGCGCCGGTAGGGCCCGGGCTGGAAAATGCGGTGCTGTTCCGCCGCGGAAAGACGCGAAAACAGCGGCAGGACCTCCACGGCACCCGGCGCGCTGGACCTCCCCCCGGGGGCCACATATCTTGCCCCGAGCTCATCATCGAGGGCTTTCGCGGTATCCCGAATCTCGCCCTCTCCGGAGAGGAAGACCAGAATATCGCCCTCGCCTTCCGCCATGAGTTCTTCGGCGGCCGCCACGATTCCGCTCACCTGATCGAGTGCCGCGGCCCGGCCCGGGGTGCGCGGCGCGGCCACGCGCTGCGCACCGGCGTCGTCGTACCGTTCCTCGTGTTCTGCGTCCTGTTCCTCATCGAGGGGACGGTACCGGATTTCCACCGGGTACGTGCGTCCGGATACCTCGATAATCGGCGCGGTGTCGCCGGGGCGCCCGCCCGCGCGGTGCTTGCCGAAATGCGCGGCGAATCGCTCGGTATCGATGGTTGCGGAGGTGATGATGACTTTGAGGTCGGGACGGGCGGGGAGGAGGCGCGCGAGGTAGCCGAGGATGAAGTCGATATTGAGGGAACGTTCGTGCGCTTCGTCGATAATGAGGGTGTCGTAGCGCAGCAGTTGCGGATCGGATTGAATTTCCGCGAGGAGGATACCGTCCGTCATGAGTTTGACGAGCGTGGTGGGGCCCACTTCTTCGGTGAAACGCACCTGATAGCCGACGGCGCCGCCAACTTTTTGCCCCAGTTCGGCCGCGATGCGTTCGGCAACCGAGCGCGCCGCGATGCGCCGCGGCTGCGTGTGCCCGATGAGCCCGGTGATACCCCGGCCCAGCTCCAGACAGATTTTCGGCAGCTGGGTGGTTTTCCCGGAACCGGTTTCCCCGGCGATAATAACCACCTGGTTCGCGGCGATGGCCGCGCGGATCTCCGCGCGCCGGGCGGAAACGGGAAGAGTTTCCGGGTAGGTGATGTGCGGGACAGCCGCTCGGCGCGCCTCGAGTTGCGCCGGGGTGAACGGCCGCGGCCCGCGTGGGGTGCGCGGGTTGCGGTGGTTGCTGCGGGCCTTGCCATTGCGGTGGCCGCGCTTGGAACGACGACGGCGCGAAGCGCCACTTTCCTGCCGGCCGGTCGAGCCATCACCGTTGCGCTGGTGGGTGCGGGCGTGGCGGTTTGCCTCGCCCTTGCCGGAGGGCGCTGCGGGTTCCTGAGACTTATCCATATCGTGCCTCATTATTCCACGCCTTTGTGAGCCGGGGTTGCCCGCGGGCGAGGGAAACAGGTGGGGCCCGGGCAATTGCCCGGGCC
>NZ_JBOZCJ010000031.1:0-23502 GCF_051265215.1 Actinotignum stranguriae | reverse complement strand
ACACGGTGCTCGGGGAAGATACCACGATGTCCGGGGGTCAAAACCAGCGCCTGGCCATCGCGCGGGCGCTGTGGGCCCACTATTGCGCCGCTGCCAGGCGCCGCCGCGAAGGAGCTAGTACGCGGCGCGCGGAGGCGGCTATCTTAGGCGGCTGCCGTAGCCTGCTGCTTTAGGCGGCCGCAGCTGCTGCGGATTCCTCCGTGCCCTCATCGCCCCCGCCGGCCGTGGCATCCCCGCCAGCCGTGGCATCCCCGCCAGCCGCCCCGGCCGCACCACCTTCAGCTTCAGCTTCAGTTCCTGCTGTTGCTTCAGCTTCTGCATCGAGGGCTTCGCCTGCCTCAACGCCCGCGAGTTTCTCAGCCGCGTGGTGGAGATAAACCACCCCGAGCGGGGGAAGCTGGACCGGAGCCGAGTAGGGCCGGCCGTTCCAGCCGATCTCCTCCGCGTGGACCTCCCCGAGATTACCCACCCCGGAACCGCCGTATTCCACCGCGTCGGTATTGAGCACTTCCGTCCAGGTCCCGCCGTCCGGCAAACCGATGCGGTAATCGTGGTGGGGGATACCCGCGAAATTGCAGGCCACCACAACAACATCCTTGCCATCCGCGGAGCGGCGCAGGAAGGTAATGACGTTATTATCAGCGTCCGATCCGTCAATCCACTCGAATCCGTGCGGGGTGAAATCATCACTCCACAGGGCCGGGTGATCCACGTAGATCTCGTTGAGCCTTTTGACAAGGGACAAGATGCCATCGTGTTCGGGCTGGTCGGTTAGCCACCAGTCGAGAGATGCGTCGTCGTTCCATTCGCGGATCTGCCCGAATTCCTGGCCCATGAACAGTAGCTGCTTACCCGGATGCGCCCACTGGTAAGCGAGCAATTCGCGCACGCCGGCGCGCTTTTGCCAGTCGTCCCCGGGCATCTTTTGGTAGAGCGAGCCCTTGCCGTGCACCACTTCGTCGTGGCTGAGGGGTAGCAGGTAGTTCTCCGAATAGGCGTAGACCATGGAGAAAGTGATTTCCCCGTGGTGCCAGCGCCGATTGACCGGTTCTTCCTCGAAGTAGCGGATGGTGTCATTCATCCAGCCCATATTCCACTTGAGGCCGAAGCCGAGCCCGCCGCTATCCGTCATCGCCGTGACGCCCGGCCAGGAGGTGGATTCTTCCGCGATCATCATGACGCCGGGGTTGCGCCGGTAGGCGGTGGCGGTGACTTCCTGAAGGAAGGAAATCGCCTCGAGGTTTTCCCGGCCACCGTAAATATTGGGCTGCCATTGCCCGGCTTCCCGGGAGTAGTCCAGGTAGAGCAGGGAGGCCACGGCGTCCGCGCGGATGCCGTCGAAATGGAATTCTTCCAGCCAGTACAGCGCATTGGCGACCAGGAAGTTCCGCACTTCGCGGCGCCCGAAATCGAAGACCAGGGTGCCCCAATCCGGATGCGAGCCGCGCTGCGGATTCGGATCCTCGTAAAGCGCCTGGCCGTCGAAACGGGCCAGCGCCCACTCGTCGGTGGCGAAATGCGCGGGAACCCAGTCGGTAATCACCCCGATCCCGGCCTGATGCAGCCGGTCAATGAGGTAGCGCAGATCATCGGGGGTACCGTAGCGGGAGGTGGGGGCGTAGTACCCGGTCACCTGGTAGCCCCACGAGGGCGTGAAAGGATGCTCCGCGACCGGCATGAATTCCACGTGGGTGAAGCCGCAGTACTTGACGTGCCCGATGAGCTGGTCGGCGAGCTCCCGGTAAGAAAGCCCCTTGCGCCACGAACCCAGGTGGACTTCGTAAATGGAAACCGGCCCGGACGCCGGATCGGTACGCTGGGCCATCCAAGCGTCGTCGTTCCATTCGTAAGTGGATTCGGTGACGATGGAGGCGGTGGACGGCGCGGTTTCACTGTAGCGAGCCATGGGGTCGGCCTTCTGGTGCCAGCTCAGATCCTTGTACTGGATCTCAAACTTGTAGCGCGCCCCCGCGCCGGCGCCCGGTACGAAGAGTTCCCACAGCCCTGAGCTGCCCAGGGAGCGCATCGCGTGCAGGGAACCATCCCAGCCGTTGAAATCACCGACCACCCGCACGGCGAGCGCATTGGGAGCCCATACCGAGAATGCCACGCCCGTCACGTCCCCGAGGACCGAGGGGAAATGGCGCACATGCGCGCCCAATGCGTTCCACAATTCTTCGTGGCGCCCCTCCGAAATGAGGTAAATATCGGTTTCACCCAGGGTTGGCAGGAAACGGTACGGGTCATCCCCGCGGCTTTCCACACCCCCGTAGGAGGCCACCACCCGGTAGTCGGGCACGTTGGGGGTATCGAGCACCGCGCGCCAAATCCCGTTGTATTCGTGCACGGCCGGCACCCGCCCGTCCAGCGTTTCAATAAATACCGCATCAGCGAGCCGCCGAATGGTGCGAATCGTGACGGTGCTGCCGTTGGAATGGGGCCCGAGGACATCGTGGGGTGCGTAGTACCAACCCTTGGAAACAGCCTCGAGCGTGCCTTCATCAACTTCTACGTAATCAGACATGTGTGCCTCTCTGCACGATGGAGCGTAGGCGGTCAGAGCGGGAAACCACCCGCGCGCGCCGGTGATGTGCTGTGTCCTGCCAAGCGGTATCGCGGAATTTCCGGGAAGTACCGCGCGACTATCTACATCTCCCAGGATACCTGAAAGATGCGCGATCTCGGGCCGCGGGCGCCTGCCGTGGACAGCGCGCGGGCCGGGTGCGGGGAGCTTGCGGGCGCGGGTGGTGGCGTGTCAAGGGCGACGACGCCGCAGCCCGCCGCGGCCGCGGCGGGCTGACCTGCTGATCTGCTAGTTCTCGAGCAGGCGGTGGACTCCGCCCAGGGGCAGATCGATCCAGTCCGGGCGCTGATTGACCTCGTAGACAACTTCGTAAAGTGCCTTGTCGAGAAGGAGGGCTCGCAGCAGGGGCCGGTGCTCGGAGGGAATGTCGCCGTAGCCGGCCAGGAATGCGCCTTCGGCGGCTCGGGTCCAGGCACGCATGCGAGCAGCGGGCTGTCCATCGCGTTCGCCCTGGCCACCGGCGTAATCGAAGGAGCGCAGCATGCCGGCCACATCGCGCAGGGCGAGGTCGGGGGTGACACGCTCGGAGAGTGGCCGCAGGGGCTCACCTTCAAAATCGAGGGCCACCCAGCCGCGCCCGGGGACATCCACGACCTGCCCCAGGTGATAATCTCCGTGAATGCGCTGGAGGGCCGGCCAGGGGGTGGCTGCGGCAGCGGCGAAAACTGCGGTGATGTGCGCGCTGTGGTTTTCCAGCTCCGGGACTGCCGCCAGGGCGGCGCGGGCGCGGGACTGCCAGCTGGCCAGCTGCGCTTCGCGCAGCTGCGGCGTCGCCGCGATGGTGCCGAGTCGGGTGGCGAGCGCGGTGTGGAACGCGCGGGTCAGGGCTCCCAGCTCGCGGATACGCTCAGCGAAATCGCCCAGTAGCGCGGCGGCTTGATCCGGCGCGGCGGGCGGGCAATTCGGCGCGGGCATATCCGCGGCAGCAGTCGAAGTATCCGGGCCGGGCGAATCCGCGGCGGGGAAGGAACTCGTGACCACGCGCCAGGCGTCGTGGGCACCGGTGAGGAATTCCTGCGCCACCAGCACATCGCTGCCCGCTGCGGCCGGGCCACCCACGAGCGCTGCCGAACCCCATTGCGCGGGGACTGTGCCGGTATCCGAAAGCGCGGCCTGCAATTCCACATCCGGGTTCGCCCCCGGGCTCAGCACCCGAAACAGCTTGATAATGAGGGGCACGGTGCTGGTCTGGTAAATAATCGAGCTATTGGATTGCTCGCCGCTCAGCGGTCGGGCACTGCGGTAGCTGCCCGGGAAGCCGGCCGGACGGGTGACCAGGTGGAGGGTGCTCGCGCCGGGCCGGTTACCCGCGTTGCTGGCCGCCGGGGACTTGATGCTAGGTTTGCTGCCCGGCTGGCCCGTGGCAGCCTCGAAGAGGAAATGCTGACCGGCAGGATGCGTCGTCGCATCGAAAATAACGTGGCCGCGGGCGCGGGTAACCAGGGCGGTTTTGCTAGGGAAGGGTGCGGCTGGCACCACGGTATCGGGGGCAAGGAGCAGCGGGACGTTATAAAGCACGGTCCCGGCTTCGATAATGCACCAGGTGAGGGTGAAGGACTCTGCTCCGCACGCAAAGTCGGCACGGGCGCGCAGGTAGAGCGGGTGGGGTTTGCCCCGGTACCAGCGCCGGGCGTGCATCCACGACTCAAGTTCCGGCATCTGCTCACCGATATCCCAGCTCACGCTACGCTCCCTTCGTCACGCGCTGCGCTGTCCGCAGTGGCGGGCGTTTCCGCAGGTGCCACTCCCGCAGGTGCCGCTCCCGCAGGAGCCGGCAGCGCCGCATCCACCTGCGCCGGGCGGGATAGCGCCGCGAAGTCCACCTGCTCTCCGCTTTCTTCCGCTCGTGCGCCCTCTACCGGGCCGGGCTGCGCCTGTCCGGGTGCATCCAGTTTGAGCCAGAAGAAATCACGGCTGCCCAGCGTTACGTCGTAGCTACCATCGGCGCGAACCTCCGGGAAACCGGCCCCGCCAAATACATCCGTGGCCAACCAGCCGGCGTAATCAGGCAGCTCAATGCGCCCGGCACGCGGGGTATTGGCCAGGTTCATGATGCAGAGGATGGTCTCCTCCGGGCAGGAACGGGTGAAAGCGAGGATCGCGTCATTATTCGCTTCACGCAGCACAAAATCACCCGAGCCCATGGCCGGGTGCCCGCGCCGCACCTCTAGAATCCCGTGAACCCAGTGGAGCAGCGAAGCCGGCTGTGCCAGCTGCGATTCCACGTTGACCGCCTGGTAGTTATAGGACAGCGAAGTAATAGCCGGCAGGTAGAGCTGACCCGGATCCGCGGTGGAAAAACCGGCGTTGCGATCCGGACTCCACTGCATGGGGGTGCGCACGCCGTCACGATCAGGCAACCAGATATTGTCGCCCATCCCGATTTCGTCCCCGTAGTAGAGGTAGGGCGAGCCGGGCAGGGAAAGTAGCAGTGCGTGCGCCAGCTCAATTTCCGCCCGGGAATTCCCCAGCAGTGGGGCGAGGCGGCGGCGGATCCCCACGTTGGCTCGCATGCGCGGATCATCGGCATACCAGCCGTACATGAGGGCACGTTCCTCCGTGCTCACCATTTCCAGGGTGAGTTCATCGTGATTACGCAAGAAAGTACCCCACTGGGCCCCGGCCGGAATCGCGGGCGTGCGCTCCAGAATCTCCCGGATCGCGGTGGCACGCTGGTCGCGCAAGGCGTAATAGATACGCGGCATCACGGGGAAGTGGAAGCACATGTGGCACTCGGGCGCTTCTTCCGTCCCGAAATATTCGACGACGTCTTCCGGCCACTGATTAGCTTCCGCCAGCAACAGCGTGCCGGGAAATTCCTCGTCGAGGACCCGGCGCACCTTCGCGATAAACGCGTGCGTTTCCGGAAGGTTTTCGCAATTCGTACCTTCCCGCTCATAGAGGTAGGGGATAGCGTCCAAGCGCAGCCCGTCTACCCCCAGTTCGCACCAGAAACGGAAAACGTTGAGGACCGCCTCGTGCACCTTGGGATTATCGAAATTCAAATCCGGCTGGTGGGAGAAGAAACGATGCCAGAAATACTGTTTGCGCACCGGGTCGAAAGTCCAATTCGATACCTCGGTGTCCACAAAAATAATTCGGGCATCCTCATATTTTTTATCGGTATCTGACCACACGTAGAAATCCCCGTAGGGCCCTTCCGGATTCGCGCGGGAGGATTGGAACCACGGGTGATCCGCGGAGGTGTGGTTGATAACAATATCGATAATCACGCGGATGCCGCGCCGGTGGGCCTGATCGATAAGCTCCCGAAAATCATCCATCGTGCCGTAGCGGGGATCCACGGCGGTGTAATCGGCAACATCGTACCCGCCGTCCCGCCCCGGGGAGGGGTAGAACGGCGGGATCCAGATACAGTCGATCCCCAGCCACTGGATGTAATCGAGGTGCGCGATAAGGCCGCGAATATCACCGACGCCATCAGCATCGGTATCCCCAAAAGCCTTGAGCAGAACCTCGTAAAACACCGCGTGGCGGTACCACTCCGGATCATCGCTGAGCCCGCGGTATTCGGACTGGGCGACGCGAGGCCCGGACGTGGCCGCATTGAGGGAAGGAAGGGACATGCAATCAGGCCTTTACCGAGAGGATATGCGCCGGGGTAGTGAAGGGATTGAGGCGTACGAAGGGCCGGTTATTCCACTGGAAGTGCCCGCCGCCCAGCTCATCCACCACCTCAATATGCTCGGGCGCGTCGCCCCGCGGTAGGCCGCTAGCATCGAAGGTACCGAAAGCGGACATATCCAGAGAGATCTCCGCTTCCTGGGTGGTGTGCGGGTCGAGATTGAGCACCACAATCACCCGGTCCGCGGTTCCCGAAGGAGTTTCCTCCGGGCGCGCCACCTTCGTGAAGCACAAAATATTCGGGTTCGACGTGGGATTAATGGTGATCCCGCGCAGGCGCTGGAAGGCCACGTGCTCCTTGCGGATCTCATTGAGACGGGTGAGAAGCCCTTGGATACCGTAGGGGTCGCGGCTGTAATCCCGCGGGCGGTATTCGTACTTCTCGTTATTATTCATTTCTTCAAAGCTGCCGCGCGGCTCCGATTCCACGAATTCATACCCGGAGTAAATCCCGTATGTGGGCGAGCCCGTTGCCGCCAAAATCGCGCGGATTTTCCACCCGTTCGGGCCGGAATGCTGCAGGTAGGGGGTGAGGATATCGTGCGTCGTCGGCCAGAAAGTGGGACGCAACATCGCATCCGATTCCCGGCCCACCTCCCACAGGTAGTCCTCGATTTCCTTCTTTTCATTACGCCACGCGAAGTAGCAGTAGGACTGGTGGAAGCCTACCGCGCCCAGGCCCCGCATCATCGGCGGGGCGGTGAAAGCCTCGGCCAGGAAAATAACCTCCGGGTGAGTCTGGCGGAATTCGGCCAGGAGCCGCTGCCAGAAACTCACCGGCTTGGTGTGCGGATTATCCACCCGGAACAGCGTAACCCCGTGCGAAACCCACGTTTCCAGCACGCCCTTGACCGCCTGGTAGATGCCTTCCGGATCATCATCAAAATTGAGCGGGTAAATATCCTGGTACTTCTTCGGGGGATTTTCCGCGAAAGCGATGGTACCGTCCGGGCGATGCAAGAACCACTCGGGATGTTCGTGTAGCCACGGGTGATCCGGGGAGCATTGCAGCGCAATATCGAGGGCAACTTCCATGCCCAGATCCCGGGCGGCGGCCACAAAAGCATCGAAATCCTCGAAAGTGCCCAGATCCGGGTGGATGGCGTCATGCCCGCCCGCCTCACTGCCGATAGCGTAGGGGGAGCCGGGTTCACCGGGCTGGGCGATCAGCGAATTATTCTTCCCCTTACGATCGGTCAGGCCAATCGGGCTAATCGGAGTCAGGTACACCACGTCAAAGCCCATGGAGGCGATGCGCGGCAGATCTTCGGCTGCGGTGCGCAGGGTCCCGGAATGCCAGGTGCCTTCGTCGTCGCGCCACGCTCCTACCGAGCGCGGGAACATTTCGTACCACGCGCCGTGCAGGGCCAGTTCGCGGTCCACGGCGAGGGGGAAGCGCGCCGATTCACTCACGAAATCACGCACCGGATAGCGGTGGATAATATCTTCGACGACGCTGGAGGTTACGGCCGCGAAACGTACCGAAGCCGGGATGGACTTTTTTCGAACGACGTCGATAGCATCATTAATCGCCGGCCGGTCTTGTGAGCCGCGCGGCAGCAACTTCGCCACCCTCTTGAGTAGCTGCTCGGCTTCGAGGAACACCAGGTCAATATCCTGGCCGACCGGGAGTTTCGTTTCGGCGGTATGACGCCAGGTGGCCAAGGGATCCGACCACGAACGCACGAAGAAAGCCCAATCGCCAGGCGCGGTGGGGGTGAGCCAGCCTTCGTAACGCCCCAGGCCCGGGCGTACCAAGACCATGGGAGCGCTCTGAACTTCGCGACCTTGCGGATCAACAAGGACGGCTTCGCAGCCGAAAAGATCGTGCCCTTCACGCCATACGGTGGCCTGCACGGGGAAAGCTTCGTTGACGGTTCCCTTAGCTGCCAACGAGCCGTTTTGCACGCACGGGGTTACATCCATAATCGGGATGCGGGCGATATTGGCGCGTGGAGCGGGGGCGGGGGCCATGGGAGCCTGCGGGAACGCCGGCGGGTAGCCTTCCGGGTTCGGGCGGCCGTGGGTGGTGGGGGAGGTGGCGACTTTCGCGGTGGCTTCCGCAGGTTTCGCCGCGGTTTTTGTGGTTTTAGCCGTTTTAGCCGTGCTGGTGCTTCGCGTGGATTTCGCGGTGCTGGCCTGGGCGGGGGCTTTTGCCGTTGTGGTGCCCTTTGACGCGCCGGTGGTTTTCGCGGTGCTGCTGCTCTTCGTCGAGCGCCGGGTGGTCGCAGGTTTCTTCGACGCTGCTGCCTTTGTGCCTGCCGGTTTCTTCGTGGCGGCTGGCTTCGCGGCCGCGGGCGTAGTTGCGGGCGTGGCTGCCAGCTTCTTTTCGGGCGTGGGGGCCGAATTCTTCGCGGGCGTCGTCGGTTCAATGGACATGGCTTATCTCCTCGTATCCTCGGGCGACATATGGCGGGCGTGCGCGCAAACGGCAGCGATCCCACGGCTCAAGCGGCGGCGCGCGAGCCGATGATGCGTCTGTGTAAGGATGCTCACAAGCCCAATCCTATTAGGTTTCCGGGCTTCTGGCACACCGGCCCGCGGGGGTGGACGCGTGGCAGGCTGGCTGCGTCGTCGTATATACGAGTCTAGGCACGGCGCACGGGAGGGACTATGTGTTTTCCAAGCTGTACTGCACTTGTTGTACATGCGAAGTACATCTCGGAAAAAGTACCCGGCCTCCCGCGCCCTTTATGAAGTGGCAACACCGGAACCGCGCCCGCCGCGCGGCTAATACACCATCTGGAGTGCCTCACGCACCTCCGCGAGCGTCTTATTGGCGCGCTCATTGGCGATGTCAATGCCCCGGCGCACAATCCCATCTACGTAGCCGGGATCCTTGACGAGCTCGGCGCGCTTAGCCCGGATAGGGGCAAACATCTCATTAATTGATTCGGTGACGATCTTCTTCAGAGTTCCGGCCCCGCCGTCGCCAATTTCATCCGCGATCTCTGCGGCGGGCCGCCCCTGCGCCAGCGAAGCCAGCAGCAGCAGATTCGCCACTTCGGGGCGGTTTTCCGGATCGTAGGTAATATGCCGATCCGAATCCGTGACCGCTTTTTTGATGCGCTTGGCGGTTTCATCCGCGCTCATACCGATTTCGATGGTGTTACCGCGCGATTTGCTCATCTTGGCGCCATCCAGCCCCAAAATAGAGGTGCCTTCGGAAAGCAGGGCTTGCGGGCGCGGGAACACCGGGGTTTCACGCCCGGCCGGGCGGCCGTAGCGAGCCTCAAAACGATCAGCGATCACGCGGGCCTGTTCGAGGTGGGGGAGCTGATCCTTACCCACCGGTACCAGATTGGCTTTGCAGAAAAGAATATCCGCGGCCTGGTGCACCGGGTAGGTGAGCAGTAGCCCGGACAGGGGCCGCCCGCCGGTTGCCTCGTGTTCCGCCTTGACGGTGGGATTGCGACGCAGTTCGGCGTCGGTCACCAAAGACAGGAAGGGGAGCATGAGTTCGTTGAGGCCGGGAATAGCTGAATGCGGGAAAATAACCGCGGCATCCGGGTCGATACCCACCGCGAGGTAATCAGTGGCCAGGGAACGCACCCGCTCCCGGATAGGGCCGGTACCATCGCGATCTGTAATGACCTGAAAATCGGCGATCACAAGCCAGGTTTCCACACCCTTACGCTGTAATTCCACCCGGTTGCGCAGCGAACCGAAATAGTGCCCCAGGTGGAGATTCCCGGTGGGACGATCCCCGGTGAGAACCCGGAATTCCTCCGGAGAAGTAGAGATCTTCTCCTTGATTTTCTCACTCAGGCGCTGCGCATGCGCCAGGGACGCGGCGGACGTGGACCGTTCGAGGGATTCCTCGACACTCATACCTTGCTCCTTCAGTCATACACCCAGACCATGCCCCGTATTTCCCGGAAGCATGCTCTGCTTGTCTATTGTAGGCGCCGCCGCGACAGCTTTTCTTGCGGTTTCCGTTTCGCGGCCACCCGGCCGCGGCCGCGCGCGGTTACGAGGGATGCGGGCGTGTGGGTAGCACGACGGCGCAGCTGCCCGCTACCGCTCCGGATTGGCGAAGTAAAGCTGCATCGTCAGCGGCTCCACCCGGGTGGAGGCCCCGGGCTGGTAGATACGCTCCGAGGAACGCGGGGTGGGCCAGGAAGAATCCCAGGCCAGCGCGAAGGGATTACCACGCCCCTGCGGGAAGCGGATAGGAACGTGATGATTTGAGCCGTTAATGACCACGAGCGCATCGGCGTCGCGCTCAGAACCGGAACGCAGCATTTGCAGCAAGCGATTCGAAGGATCGAACCACCGGTGCTCGGGCATCGGTTCACCGGTATCCGCAAACCACTGTAAATCGGGGATGTGATCGCGCCCGGAGGGCGATTCGGTGTAGAACATGCTCGGGCGCAAGACGCGGTGCTCGGAACGCAAACGGAAAAGATACGCCACGGTTGCCTGTAGCTCGCGCTGCCATTCTTCGTGATCCCAATCTAGCCAGGACACGTGATTGTCCTGGCAGTAGGCGTTGTTATTCCCGAATTTCGTATCGGCAAATTCGTCGCCGCCGTAGAGCATAGGCACCCCGGCGCTGAAAACTAGCGTGCCGATGAGGTTGCGCATGGTCCGCGTACGCGCGCTGAGCACGTTTTCGGGAAGCGGGGCGGTGTCGCTGCCTTCGCCTTCCACCCCGTGATTCCACGAGCGGTTGTTATCGGTGCCGTCCCGCCCGTTTTCTCCGTTGGCTTCATTGTGTTTGGAATCGTAGGAGACCAGGTCGTAGAGGCTAAAACCGTCGTGCGCGGTAATGAAATTGACGGAGGCGAGCGGACCGCGCCCGGAAGGGGAGCGCCCGTGCCCGAACAGGTCGGCGCTGCCGGCCAGGCGCGTTGCCAGATCGCGCAGGTCCCCGCCCAGACCGCCTCCGGCAACTGCCCGCTGATCAGCCACCCAGAACTGCCGGATGGAATCGCGATAGCGGTCATTCCAATCCGCGGTGGGCGGTAAGAAATTGCCGGTTTGCCAGCCGTTCGGCCCCAGATCCCAGGGCTCGTTAATGAGCTTGACGTTGGAGAGAATAGGATCGGTGGCCATGGCCAGGTAGAGGGGATGGTTGGTATCGAAATGATCGCCCCGGCGTGCCAGGGTGGCAGCCAGGTCGAAACGGAATCCATCCACGCCAATATCGCTGACCCAATAGCGCAGCGAATCGAGGGTGAGCTGCAGCACGGGCGTGCGCCGGAAATCCAGAGAATTCCCGGTGCCCGTGGTGTCATAAAACTGACCGGGCTGGTTAGGCACCTGCATGTAATAGGTAGTTTGTCCAAAACCGCGTAGTGAGACGGTTGGCCCGTTTACCCCACCTTCGCAGGTGTGGTTATAGACGACGTCAAGGATGACTTCCAGGCCGGCATCGTGGAGACGCGCCACCATATCGCGCACTTCCTGCAGTACCGCCAAGGGGCCGGCGGCCCGCGCCGTGGCGGTGGCTAGGCTCGGCTCGGGAGCGAAATAAGAGAGGGTGGAATAGCCCCAATAGTTAGTGAGATCACGTTCGGTAAGGAACGGTTCGGACATTTTCGCGTGGATGGGCAGCAGCTCAACGGCCGTCACGCCCAGGGAACGCAAGTAATTCGTGACGATCGGGTGAGCCAGACCGGCGTAGGTACCTCGTAATTCTTCGGGGAGCGCCGCCAGCTGCTGGGTGAGTCCGCGCACGTGCGTTTCGTAGATAACCGTATGGGACCAGGGCGTGTACGGGTGGCGGATATGCGTTTCCGTGGGTGCGGTGACGACGCCGCGGCACATGGCGTCCAGGGAATCGGTATCGTCACGCTGCGGCGGAAGCGGGACGGGATCCAGAGCATCATTAACTTTGTGACCGTACAATTCGGGTCCCAGGCGCGGGGTGCCGGTAATGGCCCGCGCGTAGGGATCAAGAAGGAATTGCGCGGGGTTGAAACGCATCCCGGTATCGGGATTCCACGGGCCGTGGACCCGGTAGCCGTATTCCTGACCGGCGCGCACCCCGGATACATGCCCCACCCAGGTGGTGAAACTCGCGTCCCGATGCAGGGAATAGCGACGCTCGGTCATACCCGAGGCACTGCGGTCAATAAGGCACAGGTCAACCGCGGTCGCGTGCGGAGCCAGGACGGCAAAATCCGCCCCGGTATCGGTGAGGTGCGCCCCCAAACGCACGGGCCGCAACCGGACGGGCAGGGCGCGCTCGGAGGCGCGTGCCACGTACCGAGAAGCGGTCGGGGAAGAAGCCGGTAATGAAGTCACCTTCGTATTGTCGCAAAATATCGGCGTTCGGCAAGAATCCAGAAGAGTGATATTAGAATTTTGGTGGAAGGGTGACCGGCACGGGTCCGGTTCCGGAAGGGGCACGATGGTGGGGTACGACGGCGATTTAATCCTGGCGCGCGGGAATTTGGACCGGGATGAACTTTCCCGCAACGATCCGCAACGCCTGGCGGAATTGGCGGAAAATGCGGGCTATCTGCTTATTTCGGGGTGGGGTGCCGTTCTGGATCATGACGATGCGCCCCTGCTCCTGAGCCGCGCGGAACTCCCGCGCACCACCGTGGATTCCCCGACTGTTTACCTCGGGAAAGTTGCGGGGCGCCCCTATTTTGCGTGCGATCTCACCGCTGTTATCGGGGGCGGACCCACCCGTGATAACCCGGAAGTGGATGCTCCGGGCTACCGGATCGGCTCGCTGCAGAATTACGCACCGTCCTGGAGCGCGGATATGTCCGCTTTGGTCACCGCGGCGGTGGCGATCCTCAATACCTGGCGGGCCACCCGCTGGTGTGCGGTGTGCGGCCAGCGCATCACCGTGGATACCAGCGGGTGGAGCGGGCACTGCCCGGAAGGCCACGTGGTATTTCCGCGCACTGACCCGGCCGTCATTATGGCGGTGCTTGATTCTCAGGATCGCATCCTGCTGGCGCATAATGCGCGCTGGCCGGCCGGGCGCCATTCCGTGCTCGCCGGTTTTGCCGAAGCGGGGGAGTCCCTGGAAGCGGCGGTGCGCCGCGAGGTGCGCGAAGAAGTGGGAGTTCCGCTGGGTGAAATTCGCTATTTCGCCAGCCAGCCCTGGCCCTTCCCGCGTTCCCTCATGATCGCCTACGTGGCGTGGGTGGATCCGCAGGCCGAAGCCCGGGCGGGCGGGGCGGATGCCCTGGTGCGCGTGGACGGGGAAGAAATCGACCACGCGGCCTTTTACAGCATCTCCCAATTAGATGAGGCCCTGCGCGAGGGGAGCCTCACCCTGCCCGGACCTTCTTCGGTTGCCGCGGCTCTTATCACCGATTGGTACGGCCCCGGCATTCGCCCCCATCTGGGTTGGTAGCACGTGGGGCGCACTGGCTCCGGCGCTATTCCGGGGCGGCGCTGCTGCGGGGCGGCGCCGGAGCTGGCTCGAGTGTGAGTCTTAGCTCCCGGAAGAGGCGAGTTTGGCGAGTTTTGCCTGCACTTCTTTCAGGCTCGGATTTGTCAGGGTGGCGCCGTCGGCGAATTCAAGGGTAGGCACCACTTTATTGCCGCCGTTGAGGGAGGCAACCTTAGCGGCCGCGGCCTCATCTTCCTCAATATTCACCGCGTTCCAGGTGATACCGGCCCGCTTGAGCTGGGCAGAAAGGTTACGGCAGTAGCCGCACCAGGGCGTTGTATACATTGTGAAATCAGCCATAGAGCGATCTTAAGGGTGGGGAGGCTCGGCGCGCCACGGGTTTCGATAAGGGGAAAATTTCTGTCGGGAGCGTGTGGCATCCTGAGAGGGCAAGGAGGAACACGATGGATTCACCCGAGGAATTGCTGGAATTTCTGGATCCGGATCAGCGCGCGGTCGCTACCGCATTACGCGGTCCGGTGTGTGTGCGTGCCGGTGCGGGAACCGGAAAAACCAGGGCTATTACCTACCGGATCGCCTACGGGGTGCGCAGCGGGGCCTACGTGCCACAGAACGTGCTGGCGGTTACTTTCACCTCCCGCGCGGCCGGGGAATTGCGTTCGCGTTTGCGGGATCTCGGGGTGGGAGGGGTGCCGGCTCAAACATTCCACGCCGCGGCCTTGCGCCAACTCTCCTACTTCTGGGGAACCGCGGTGGGAGGAACCATCCCGCGGATCACCGAATCGAAATTCGGGCTGGTCTCCCAGGCTGCCGGTCAGATTGGCCTGCCTACCGATAAAGTGAGTATCCGCGATCTCACCGCGGAAATTGAATGGGCCAAAGTATCCATGATTAGCCCGGATAACTACCCGGAAGCCGCCCTGGCCGCCGGGCGCGGGGAAGTCGCCGGCCAGCTCAGTACCGATATTGCACGGCTGGCGAAAACCTATGAAGAAGTCAAAACCGAACGTCGCGTCCTCGATTTTGATGATGTTCTCCTCCTCCTCGTCGGGATCCTGCTGGATCGGGCGGATATCGCCCGCCAGATACGTGAGCAATACCGCCACTTCGTGGTTGATGAATACCAGGATGTGTCCCCCCTCCAGCATCGCCTGTTGCAGCTGTGGCTGGGGGACCGGAAAGATGTGTGCGTCGTCGGGGATGTTTCCCAGACCATTTACTCCTTCGCGGGCGCGTCCTCCTCTTACCTCGCCCGCTTCCAGCAGGAATACCCACGTGCTCGCGTCATTGAACTCACTCGGGATTACCGCTCCACCCCGCAAATCGTGGCGGCTGCGAATACCGTTATTGCCGATGATGTTTCAGAAGGCGCGGTGCGGCTGGTCTCGCAGCGCCGCTCCGGGCGCCCGGTTACGTTCCAGGAGTACGAATCGGATGGGGCGGAAGCCGCCGGAGTCGTGCGCGCTATCCAAGCGCTCGCCGCGGAAGGCACCGCGCTCTCGGAAATAGCCATTCTGTATCGCACCAATGCCCAATCGGCAGAATTTGAGGCAGCGCTATCCAAAGCGGGGGTGTCCTACCAGGTGCGCGGGGCGGAAAAGTTTTTCTCGCGCCGTGATGTACGCGAAGCTATGGTGGCCATGCGCGCTGCGGCGCGCTCCGGGGTACATGGCCCGCTGGCGGATAATGTGCGCACCGTGCTGCGCCAGATGGGATGGCGGGATGAAGCACCGTCCACTGCCGGCTCGGCCCGGGAAAAATGGGAAGCCCTCCACGCTCTCATCACCCTCGCGGAGGATATGGAGGATAGCCGGGATGCCTCTATGGTTGATTTCGTGGTGGAACTGGAAGAACGCGCCGCAACCCAGAACGTTCCCGAATTGGAAGGCGTCACCCTTTCCTCCCTGCACGCCGCCAAGGGCCTGGAATGGGAAGCGGTTTTCTTGGTAGGGATGAGCGAAGGGCTCATGCCCATTTCCCTCGCGAAGAAACCGGCAGCCATTGAAGAAGAACGCCGTCTCCTCTACGTGGGAATCACACGGGCCCAAGAATTTTTGCAGCTTTCCTATGCCGCCTCCTCCGGGCATCGTTCCGGCCGGAAAGTCTCCCGCTTCCTTACCGGGCTGTGGCCGCAACCAGAAGGGGAAGAAACCTCGCGGGCCACCCGCTACCGGCGTCGCTCGCGGGCCGCGGCGGAAGAATTCGCCGCTGACTATCCCGAAGATGTGGCGCTCTTTGAGCAACTCGTAGCCTGGCGGGCTCAACGTGCCCAAACTACCGGCAAACCCGCCTACACAATTTTCCATGACACCACGTTGCGGGCCCTCGCGATAGCAAAACCCCGCAGCATCCACGCCCTCGCCCAGATCAAGGGGGTGGGCGCCACGAAACTTGCTATCTACGGGGAGGAGATCCTCGCCCTGCTGGCCGAACACTGAGTGCGGGCACGCATGGCGGGTAGTGCCCCTAGGCTGCCGCGGGGCCCGTTTCGCAAGAACAACGCTCATGCGAGGAAAGCACAACCCGATAGGGGAAACTGGGCAGTGGTGGCACCACCCACTGCGTTCCCCGAGCGTGTTCCGCCTGCCCACCCAGGGCCAGAAGAGCACCGTGCACCGCGAGAGCTGCCGCGAGGGCAACCCCGGGAGTGAACGGAGCGCTCCCGCGGGTACTAAATACCTGCGGAGCCAGATAACGCCAGGCCGGATCCGCATCCATCGCCGCGAAAAGCAAACACCGGGCACACGGCCCACTCCCCGGAACCACCACCGGGCCCACCCGAATATCAATATCCTCGATATAGGCCAGCAGATAAGGTATACGCTCCATTTCCCACGGGGAACACCGCAGCGGATCCGGTAGCTGCAAAGAAGTCACCAGCGCGAGATCTGGCCTACCGCATCCCGGGGCCGCCGCGACCGGTCTGGACTCCGCGCGATTTGCGTGCCCGGCGGCTGCCCCGCGATTTGCGTGCCCGGCGGCCCGTTCCATTCCCAGCGGCGTGACCTGACAGGCCCCCGCATCAACCTTGATGACCGTAGTTCCCCAGCCACGCTCGCGAAAATAACTCTGAAGAGCCTGGTGCCGCGTGAACGTACGCCAACTCGGCCGCCGGAAAATCGGGTGGTCAGTGCCGTGTGGTCTGCTGGTATCCGAGGTGAGAATATAGCCCAGGCCACCGGCAGCAAGAACCGTACAGATCTCCACCGCCAGGGCATCCAAACGCTCAACGAAAACTGTGCGCCAGGTCAGATCCGGGAAACAGGGCGGGGAAGTGTCAAGCAAGCCGGAATTGCGAAGCGTGCCCAGAAGCGAGCGCGCCCGCTTTTCGCCCACCGCGCGCCGCTCGCACGCATCTAAGAATTCACTTTCCGTACCGACGGATGCTAAGGACGAAACCGCCTGCTGTTCCGCCACAGAAAGCCCCGCCAGCCGCAGCGCCACGCGCGGATCAAGACCGATCTGCACCTCATGCGTATCCGACCAGTACACCCCCAGCGGCGAGCGAATCATCATGAGACCACCTTGATAAGAACCATGGCCTCAGCATAAAAAGCACGCCGCACAAGCGCGAAAGCCCATCCACAGGCACGGGTAATATCCCCAAAGCTGCCCTGGTTATCCACAGCAGGCTCGCTCACCAGGGTGGTGACAGCCACCTCGGGTGACCCGCAAAGAGCTAGCGGTAGTCCCGCGGCTCCTCAGGCCCGGACGTATCGGTATCTTCAGATCCCGCGGTGGGATCGGAAGTGCTCGAGTCCCCGGTGGCCGGGGGTGGCGTCGTCGTACCGAAACCCGGTTCGTGCGGCGCGTTCCCGAAAGGTGTGCCCCCATCACTACTGCTCAACAGTTCCTCGAGGAAAGCGTCCAGCTCCTCATCCAGCGCGGAAGGCTGCGCCTCCGGGGAGAAGAAACCGTCCGGGTTATCCAGGTGCTCGGGTAGCGGCAGCAAATCGGGATGCTTCCAGAGTGCGTCGCGCCCCTCCATTCCGCGCTCGCGGGCAGCGCGCGCCCAGAAAGCTGCCGCCTCGCGCAAACGCCGCGGCGCGATATCGAAACCAACAAGTGGACCAAAAACCCGGTTTGACGGTGCCTCGGTCACCTCGCGGCGCGTGAGAGCCTCCGACAGTTTCATGCTGTGGGGCAGCTGGGCCGCCACCGCGGTGCTCGTAACGGCACTGACCCAGCCGGCCACCAGCGAAACAATATGCTCCAGGCGCTCGAGCGTGGCTTGCTGGGCGGGCGTACGGGTAAAAGCGAAAACTTCATTCATATCCAGCTGGGGCATGTGCCCGGACATGAGCTGTTCGGGATCAAGCTGGAGTTCGCGGACCTTCTCCTCGATGGCATCGGTATCGATGGCGATATCGGCGGCGTACGCTGCAACAGCATCCAGAATTGTGCTGCGCAACCACGGGACCTGGGAGAAGAGCCGGGCCGCGGCCTGTTCGCGCACCGCCACGTAGAGCTCCACTTCGCGCGCGTCCACATCCAAGCCCGCGGCGAACTCGGAGATATTAGCCGGCACCAGCGCGGCCGTTTCGCCCTCCACCAGCGGGAAACCGGCGTCCGCGGTGCCGAAGGAAATCTGGGCCAGCTCCGCGAGCCCCTGGCCGTATTGCATTCCCAGTAACGACGCCGTCATTCCGGAGAGCATCCCCTCGAGCCCGCCGGGAATCCCCCCGAGCATTCCGCCCGAAAGCATCTGGCGCATCTCCTCCGGGGCACGTTCCAGCTGGGAACTAAGAGCCTCGCCGAAAGCCCGCGCGAGGTTCGCACCGACCGGAGCGGTGAGTTTCCGGAAGGTCGGAAGGGAATGAGCAATCCAGTCCAGGCGCGACCACACCTGGTTGGGGCCGCGCGGCGGATCGAAAACCGTGACCGGGTCCAGCCACAAACTCGCCACGTCCATCGCGGAGCGGGCCTGATCACCCGCGGCGGCAGTGGGAAGGCCCGGGCCGGATTTATTCACGGTATCCCGGGCGACCTGCTCTCCGATTTTCCAATTGACCGGCCCCTCACCCGAGGAACCGAGCATGGCGCGAATCTGATTCATCACCAGGCCGATATCAGCTGGCATGCCCGCGCCGGTCCCACCACCCATCCCGGGAAGTCCGGGGAATGCTCCGCCGCTCGTGCCGGTGCCAGTGCTGCTCCCGGACGTTACATCGCCGCCGGGGGCGAGGGAACGCAGGATTTCCTCGGCAGCCTCATCGCCAAGGACCGCCCGCAGCATCTTTTCCCATTCGTCACGCGGCTGTGAATTCTCAGTCATTCTTCTCCTCGAGGTCCACCACTAAGCCTAAAACACCGCGGGCCCGCGCGGGTAGGCGCCTCCGCCCCTGGCACAGGAGCCGGGCCGTTGCACTACCGAGGCCGTGTGTGAGCGGCGGACCACGTGAGCAACGGTAGGACTGCGCTGCCCGATCAGGCATGATGGAGAGGTGATGAAAAAACGTGGTCAGGTAGGTAGTCCCCGTTCCGCGCGCCGCGGTGCCCATCCCGCGCGCCGCAGCGGTTTTGTGTTTGCGAGTCTGGCGGTCCTTACCCTCCTGCTGCCGGGTGCCTACACGGTGGAAATGGCCGGTCCGGCTCTTGATGTGACCGGGGAGGTAGCCGGTACCCGACTGGTCAGCGTGGAGGGTGTGCCTACCTATCCCACCGATACCCAGCTGTATATGACCACGGTGTCCGCGGCGGGGAACCCCGAGGCGGGAACCCTGGGCGCCCACGCCCTGTGGGCGCTGGTCGATCAGGAATCCCAGCTACTGCCGGTGCGCCTGCTCTACCCGCCCACGCTTTCCAGCGCGGAAGACGATGCCCGCAATGCCGAACTTATGAATAATTCCCAAACCGTCGCGGCCGGAGTTGCTTTGGAAAAGGCCGGCCACCACGTCACCATGAAGCTGCGGGTGGTGGACATTCCGGAAGGCTCCCCGGCGGCCGGTCAGCTTGAAGCAGACGATATTATTACCGGCATTGCTGCCCCGGGCACCGCACCCACCACCGTCTCCACTTTCGGGGAACTTTCGAAAGTCCTGCACGCTACCGAACCGGGGAGCACCGTCACGGTTTCCTACCAGCGCGGCAGCGAAGCCGGCACCACAACAATTATTACCGCGCCCTTCCCGCCGGATGAAACCGGCTGGATCCACCCCGGCTCCCTGCTGGGAGTGTCCCTCGCTGTTGAGGACGTGCAGCTCCCGGCCACCGTCACCTACGCGGTGGAAGGCATCGGCGGGCCCTCGGCCGGCCTCATATTCGCGCTGGGCATGTACGACGAACTCACCCCCGGCTCCCTGGGCGGCAGTGCCGTTATTGCCGGCACCGGCACCCTCGCTTTCAACGGGGAGGTGGGGCCCATCGGCGGAATCCAGCACAAGATCGTGGGGGCGCGCGAGCGGGGCGCCACCGATTTCCTCGCCCCGGCCGCGAATTGCGGGGAAACAATCGGGTACGAACCGGAAGGCTTACGTATCTGGGCGGTCCGGAATTTTGACGACGCCGCAGCTGCCGTCCGGGACATCGGCGCGGGGCGTACCCCGAAACTCCCCACCTGCCAGGATATGGCTGCGGGCCGGTAGGTGCGTGTTCGCGGGCGGCGTCGTCGTACCAAAAAACCGTTGACGCACGCGCGATTCTCAGCTTTTTCCGCTATGTTTGATAGGGAATAGTGATGGCCGGGCGCACCCCTGCGCCGCGGAAGAAGTTGAGGATTTCGTTTGAGTACAACCGCACATCCCCGTTTGAGGCGGGAGACGCCGGGAGCTTTTTGGTGGACACTGGGTGTTCTCGCCATTCTGCTCGTGGCGCTCGTCGTCGGATCGGGCGTTTACACCGACGTTAAATGGTACGAACAAATCGGCGCGGCTCGCGTGTTCTGGACCCAATGGGGCTGGACCATCGCGCTGGGCACCATCGGCACCCTCCTGGTTGCCATCGTGCTGTGGCTGAATTTCCGCCTCGCGCGCACAAAAGATGAGGGCATCCAGGCCCCCAGCGTCGCGGGCTACCGCAAGGCGGCGGAAAAGTACCGCTGGGCCACCAACCTGGGCCTGCCGCTGCTCGCCGGCCTGATTTTCGGCGCGCCGCTGGCGGGTGAATGGCGCACTTACCTCATGTGGATTTTCCGCACACCTTTCGGGGATACGGATCCGCAGTTCGGGCGCGATGTGGCCTTCTACGTCTTCACGCTCCCGGTGTTGCAATCAGCGTTGAGCTTCGCGATTACCCTGCTGGTGATCGGGGCGATTGGTGCGGTGCTGGGCCATTACCTCTACGGCGGGGTCACGTTGGATTCGGGCAAGGTGCGGGTACGCAACCGGGCTCGGGTGCATTTCTCCGTGCTGGGGCTGCTGGCCTTTATCCTGGTGGCTGCCTACTTCTGGTTGAGTCGCTACACCCTGCTGCTGTCCAATAATGATCGTTTCTCCGGGGCGTCCTATACGGATATTAACGCTAAGCTTCCCGGGCTCACGATCCTCGCGATCACCTTCCTGGCCATCGCGGTGCTTTTCGTGATTTCGGCGCTGCGCGGTTCCTGGCGGATTATTACCGCCGGGCTGGTGGTGGCCCTGGTCACCGGGGCCACGGTGGGCTGGGCCTGGCCGGCACTGGTGGAGCGCTTCCGGGTCACCCCGAATGCTATCGAGATGGAAACACCGTATATTGACCGCAATATTTCGGCCACCCTCAAGGCATACGGCCTGGATAACGTGGAGACCATTCCCTATAACGCCCGCACCGATGCGGAAGCCGGGCAGCTGCGCAATGACGCGGAATCCACCGCGCAAATCCGCCTCCTCGACCCGAATATTGTGTCCCCCACCTTCAACCAGATGCAGCAGAACCGCCAGTACTACGGTTTCGCCTCCCAGCTGGCGGTGGATCGCTACAACCTCAATAAGACGGACCGGGATACCGTGATCGCGGTGCGAGAACTCAACCTGGACGGCCTGGGGCCGGATCAGCGCAACTGGGTGAATGACCATACGGTCTACACCCACGGCTACGGCGTGGTGGCTGCCTACGGCAATACCACTTCCGCCTCCGGCGCCCCGCAATTCCTCCAGTACGGCATCCCTTCCCAAGGTGAGCTGGGTGAATACGAGCCGCGCGTCTACTTCGGGCAGAACAGCCCCGAATACTCCATTGTTGGCGCCCCGGAAGGAACCGCGCCCTGGGAAATTGACTATCCCTCCGATGCTGCGGAAGGCTCGCAGGTTCTCAATACCTATACCGGCGACGGCGGCCCCTCGGTCGGGAACTTCTTTGACAAACTCATGTTTGCCATCAAATTCCGCTCCACCGATATTTTCTTCTCCGATCGTGTGACTTCCGAATCGCAGATTCTTTTCAACCGCGACCCGCACGAGCGGGTGCGCAAGGTGGCCCCCTACCTCACGCTTGATTCCAAGGCTTACCCGGCCGTGGTGGATATGGATGGGGATCCGGTTACTCCTAAGCGCCTCGTGTGGATTATCGACGGGTACACCACCTCGAATAACTACCCCTATTCGGCGCGGGAATCCCTGGCGGCGGCCACCACGGACGCCCTCAACTCGCGCGGCATGTACGGGGCGGCCTCCGGCCAAGACGTCAATTACATCCGTAACTCTGTCAAGACGGTTGTGGATGCCTATGACGGTTCGGTTTCCCTCTACAAGTGGGATGAGAAAGACCCGATCCTGCGGGCCTGGGAGTCGATCTTCCCGGGCATGGTGCAGCCGATGGACAAGATGTCCGGTGATCTCATGGCGCATGTGCGCTACCCGGAGGATCTGTTCAAGACCCAGCGCTCGCTGCTGACGCGCTACCACGTCAAGGATCCTGCCTCCTTCTACTCCGGTGGTGACTTCTGGAATGTTCCGAACGAACCGGCGGTGGATACCGCTGGGGCTAGCGGGATCGCCGCGGCGCAAACCGATAGCAAGCAGCCGCCCTACTACCTGACGTTGCAGATGCCGGGCCAGGATTCTGCGGAATTCTCCCTATCCACGGGCTATATCCCGGGCGGGCAGACGGACCGCAATATTATGACAGGTTTCTTCGCGGTGGATTCCAACGCGGGATCCACGCCGGGGGAGAAACGCGAGGGCTACGGCAAGTTGCGGCTCCTCGAGCTGCCACGTGACCTCACGGTACCCGGCCCGGGCCAGGCGCAGAACAACTTCCTTTCCGACCAGAATGTTTCCCGCGCGCTCAACCTGCTGCGTTCGGGCGGTACCACGGTGCGGATGGGTAACCTGCTCACGCTCCCGGTGGGCGGGGGCATGCTCTACGTGCAGCCGGTTTATGTGCAGGCTTCGCAGGGCACCACCTACCCACTCATGCAGTACGTGCTCACTGCTTTCGGTGATGGGAATATCGGATTCGCGCCCACCCTGGAAGAGGCTCTCAACCAGACTTTCGGGGGTGATTCGGGTGCCCAGGCCGGGGACGCCGGATTGCAGAACGTCAAGGAAGATATTTCCGCCGGTGATGGCAAGGCGCCCGCGGCGGGCACGCCTGGTACTACCCCGGGCGCCGCGCCTACTCCCGGTACGACGACGCCCACCCAACCCGCGCCCCAGCAGCCCAGCGCTGCACCGGGTGCCGCGGCTCCCGCTCCGGCTCCGGCCGCGGGTGGCACCCCGCAGGAGCGTTTGGATGCCGCGCTGCAGAGCATGAAGCAGGCGGTGGGTCAGGCAGATAGCGCGATGAAGAGCGGGGATTGGGCGGCCTACGGGCAGGCCCAGAAGAACCTGCAGACCGCGCTGGATCAGGCCATCGCAGCTCAGAAGGAGCTGGAAGGAGCTAAGTAAGTCCGCTTAGGGCATCCCGGTAGCTGGGCAGGGCCTGACCCTGCGGCGGGACTGATCCTGCGGCGGGACTGATCCTGCGGCGGGACTGATCCTGCGGCGGGACTGATCCCGGCCATGCTCCTCTCACGTGGCGGCCACCCGAGAAC